>JAUWLI010000132.1 GCA_030613765.1 Phycisphaerae bacterium | reverse complement strand
ATTCTCTTATATGCGGTCATCTCAATAATATCCGGGCCCCCGCTCAAGGTATACTCTTTTAGCTGCCCCCGGGAATCTGCATCCTGATAATCATCAGCCATAACGAGCAGGCGGGTGTCGGTGGAAGCGAGGTGTTTCTTGACACCTTCTACCGGCCTTTCAGGGTCAATCAGCACAGGCACAGCACCGGCAAGGATTATCCCCCAAAGGGCCACGTCCCAATCCGCACGGTTTTTGCCCAATATCGCTATCTTGTCTCCTATGCCGATATTTCTGTCTTGAATGAGCCATAGTGCAAAGTCTTGTGCCCTTGTTTTCAACTGTTCGAATGTGAGAGTCTCCTGCCGGTCCGCTCTGACGATTTCCAGGCATGGCTTAGCTGATTCCGCTTGCAACAGGGACTGGTTAAAAAACTCTATTAAGGTTTGGAACACAAGCTTACCTTCCATGTTTCAATCCAAAAGAAAACGATATGGGCCCACAGACCAGCTTTAAAGCTTAGTTTCAATATCCTGCAGGAGATTATCGTAGCAGACTGGATTGTAATATACAACATACCTCCGCATTTTCCACGGAACATTTCCGCAAAAACTTACCTAACACAGACATTCCCAGGCAGCCCAGACCCCGGGGCAACATTTATTCATGGAGTTAATACCACATCCCAATGAAATCACGTGCGCTTGTTTGGGTTGCTCACAATCCCAGGAACCGAATGGCCAGGCCGCAAAGAAGGATGGTCGCCCCGGCTATAGCATGTGTGTAACGCTGCAGACGCTTCAGTGGAATAAAACTCACTCCCGCTCTGGAAATAAGAACCATACCAAGCATGGTGCCAAGCGTAACTACACCAAACACGCTCGTCACCACCACCAGGCCAAAGAAACTGTTCTTTGCAGCCGGATACATCAGGAGGGGAATCAAAGGTTCACAAGGACCAAAAACGAAAATGACAAACAGTGCCCACGGTGCAATGCTCTGCCTGGCTGTGTCGTTATGAACATGTGCGTGTTCCTGATGATGGCTGTGAGAGTGTGTGTGCACTGCCTCGCTCGTGTGAGTGTGGCTGTGCACGTGAGGTCGGTTCCGGTAAGCCCGCCGCAATCCCCATACCAAATACACCAGCCCGAATGCAATAAGCAGCCAGCCGGCCAGATTGCCCCGAAAGCCCTCCACGAACGTCAGCTTATTAAGTGCTATGCCAACTGACACACCTATCAGGCCAAGAACAATCGAACTTCCTATATGCCCAAGACCGCACAAGATGGTTATCAACGTCGTCTTCAATCCCGACCACTTTCGCGCCCATGACATCATGATAAAAGGCAGATAGTGGTCCGGCCCCAATACCGTATGGAAGAAACCTATGGAAGCAGCGGTGATAATAAGAGCACTCAGTTCCGCTGTCATAATTAATTCCTCACAAAAAGTTGAACAATCAAACTGTGCGCATAAAAATACTATATTTTTGCTACTACATCAAGAAAATAATTGACAAAGAGTAAAACTTTCTTAAATTCTTCCATATCATATTGAATTTACTGTTTTTTAAGAGGATTTATTGTGTCAGAAAAAGTGCTCATCATTGAATTGAACGATAAGGCCGAATATCAAAGAATTCTGGAGGGCCAACCACAAACCTGTGGAATGCGCTCGGGCAGAGTATACATCGAACCCGGCCAGGGCTGCGGACAGCACAGCACTAAACATCATGAAGAACTGCTTGTCTTTCTTTCCGGCCGCGGGATGCTGCTAATTGGCGAACAGGACTCTTTCCAGGTCGGCCAGGGGAAAGTATGCTATATACCCCCGAATACCGTCCATGACGTGAAAAATAACGGAACAGAACCGCTCATTTACATTTACTGTGTCGCCCCTGCAAATTCAGAATCAGGCGAGTAAGAATCAGAAAAGCCGGGCGAATAGGAGTTAATGAGGATCGCAAGCTAAGTTTCTGCTCATTTTACAGACTTTTTTCATGATATTTATCATTACCGTCGATGAGTTCAACAAGCCTGAAATCGGCCCTGGCGCGGCTAATAACAGGGATTGCGCATGTAAAACAAGGTTTTAGTAAAAAAAATTTAAAAATTTTGAAAAAAATGCTTGCAAAAATCCTCTGGCCGGTTATAATTAAGAGTGAAATTTAGGTCTTTTCTTCTTATATGTCTTGGTTTGTGTGAGACAGTGTAGATTATTATAAGTTTGCTCTTTATTTTCTAAATGAAAAGCTGTCTCACAAGGGCTGAAGCTTACAGGCTTCAGCCCTTTCTATGCGCTTTGCCCGCGCCTAATCTGACCGCAGCTAACAGATACACTTCCTCCCTGTGGCCTCGGGCGTATCCCGCCCCCACATCTTAACAATGAAAAAATTGTCCAAATATTTTCCGTTTTTAGTATTGCAAAGAATTCTGATATGAGTTATAATACTTTCGGCAGGCTGTTGCTAAAATTAACGCAGAAAACGTGGTTTTTTTCGGAACAGAAAGCTGGTTGTGCGCATCCTGTAGATGACAGCTGTGTGCATCCTGTAGATGGCAGCAATATACCTGTAGTCAGAAAGGAGTATCATTATGATGGGTAAACGAAGAGGGTTTACATTAGTAGAGCTTTTGGTGGTTATTGCCATTATTGCGTTATTAATGGCGATACTGATGCCGGCACTGAATAGGGCAAGGGAACTGGGCAGACGCGCGGTTTGTATGGGCAATCTGAAGCAATTAGCCCTTGCGTGGGTAATGTATGCAGACGAAAACGACGGCGACCTTGTTAACGGCCTGGCAGGCGATGTAGTACCAGGCTCCAATCCTCCCATTGTCACTGGCTGGGTAGGCCCGATACCACTCAACCCCGTCAATGATGGCAACCCTACATTAAACAAGCGACAACAAGAAGCACGCATCAAACAGGGAACGCTATGGGAATATGCCAAGAACCCAAAGGTTTTCAAATGCCCGGCCGGCATGGTTAACCATAGTGTGAACTACGCCATAGTCGATGCCATGAATGGCGCTAGACAAGCTAATGCCGTAGCAGACCAGGTATGGTGCAACAACAGGGGCGACCTTAAAACGGCACAAAAACAATTGGTTTTTGTTGACATAGGCAGGGTGAGGGACAGTAGTTATCACGTTAATTATAATGTGGGGCAATGGGGAGACCCGCCATCGGTCCGACACCGCGACGGCGTGACCGTCAGCTATGCGGACGCACACAGCATATACATAAAGTGGAAAGGTCCGGACACTATAAACTGGGGCATGAATGACAAAAGGGGTGACCCTGACCGTCAGCCTGCAACCCCTGAAGGCACAATGGATTTGCAACAGTTTCAGCAGGAGGTGTACGGAAGGTTAGGTTATATACAGTAATTATGAAGGCATGATTTTATGTGCTTATTGGTTTTTATTTGGCTGGGCCCATTAGAATAAAACGCGTTACTGGCCCATCCCGTCAATGACGGGGGCCTCTAACAGGGCCGGCCGGTCAGATATAAGTAGACAGAAAGGAGTATCATCAATGGATAAAAAAAGAGGATTTACCTTAATAGAGCTTCTGGTCGTAATTGCCATTATTGCGTTATTATTGGCGTTATTGATGCCCGCACTGGAAATGGCCAGAGAGCATGCCAGACGCGCGGTTTGTACCGCCAACCTCAGGGATTTGGCGATTGCATGGGTTATATACGCCGATGATAACGATGGCAAGATTGTCAACGGCCAGCCAAGCGTCAATCCTATCGGCACACCAGATCCACTCGACAACAGGCCAACAGGTACCCCACCCAAGGTGTATGTAGAGATTCCCTGGGCACTAGGGATAAAGCTCGACGCCGTCGGCGGCGACCCCGACCCCGCCGTAGCCAGGCTCGTCCATGAAAAAACCATCAAAGACGGAGCACTATGGCCGAATAACCAGAACGTAAAAGCTTACAAGTGCCCGGGCGGCAAGGCCGGACACATGCGGACCTACTCTATCGTTGCTTCCCTGAATGGTGACAGAGGTCCGGTTGGAACTGGCGCCGCTGCGAGTTTGCTGTGCGTTAAGAACAGGTCGCTTGTTCGCAGACCACACGACAGAATCATTGCTGTTTGTGAAGGCTGGGTGAACAACTCCAGTTTCAGGGTTGGGTACAACAATCCGGGACAATGGATTGACCCGCCCCCCGCGCGACACACCGGAGGCATGACCTTTGTCTTTGCAGATGGCCACAGCGGATTCTGGAAGTGGAAAGGAACGGGAACGGTAGACGCCGGAGAGAGACGCGTGCCTAACTTTTCGCCCGTAACCGCGGAGGACTGGTCGGACTTGACGGATATGCGGAAAGCCGTTTGGGGAAAAATACCGTAGTATTTATTATAAGTACTGTGTTATATGCTTATTGATTTTATTATTCGACTCAGTACTGAAATATCGGCGGTTAAGGAATAAGGAGTACCATTATGAGCAAAAAAAGGGGCTTCACCCTTGTTGAACTGTTAGTAGTAATTGCCATTATTGCGGTGTTGATGGCGCTATTGTTACCGGCGCTGGAAAAGGCCAGGGAGCAGGCAAGGAGGGTCATTTGTCTTAACAATCTGCATCAGTTGACGCTTGCATGGATGATGTACGCAGACGAAAACGATAGCAAAATTGTAAACGGCGGGCCACAGGGGGACTCAAGCTGGATAGGTAGAGCTATGGTCCCTACAAATCCGAATAATAACCACTACAACGAGAGGCCGTGGATAGGCAGGGGCTGGCACGATCAATACTCAATCGGAGTCCAAACCACACCGGACCAACAAATAAGTGCTATCAAAGATGGAGCGATGTGGCCATATGCCAAGAGCTTAAAAGTTTACCGGTGCCCGACCGGCCTGGCGGGAGAGCATATCACCTACGCCGCTATGGATGGCGTCAACGGTCTCCGCAGAGGCGCTATACAAGATGTGCACTGGATGAAAAATATAAACATGATTCGCAACCCCCACTCCAGAATCGTCTATATTGATGAAGGCTGGGTCACCCCGGACAGTTTCGCTGTTGTTTATAGTGCTAATGCGGGCAGCAGCGAGGTGTGGTGGGACGACCCACCCGTCCGGCATGGCGATGGGACCGCCCAGTCTTATGCAGATGGACACAGCGATTGGATGAAGTGGAAAGGTCGCTGGACGGTAGCGATGGGACGGGCCACTATCGGCATTCACCCTCGAAGCCAATATCCGCCGGGTAGCCCCCTCCCCGACGGTACAATCGTGCCGGCAACCGACGATGACTATCATGATATACATTGGCACCAGAGAGGTAACTGGGGCGAGTTAATCTTTACACCAAGTCGCTGATGAGCATATTTTTTATGTTTGTTGATTTTCATCTGCCCGGCTGGTTCTAAAGACCGCAGCAGGCGCGTATCGTCTTGTGCCTGCGTGCGGGCTTGTTTCTAACCGGCTCGGGTGGCAAAACATAGCCACAAAGAGTAGCAATAACAAAAGGAGTTATTGTGGATAAGCGGAATATTAGTACCATCTCAGAAACGATTTCCAACCGGAAAAGGGGGAGTTTCCCAACGGGTTTTACCTTGGTAGAGCTTCTCGTCGTAATCGCCATTATTGCGCTGTTGATGGCGTTATTGCTGCCGGCGCTGGAGCGCGCCAGAGAGCAGGGCAAGCGTGTCGTGTGTCTTAACAATCTGCATCAGTTGCAGCTTGCATGGCTTTTGTACACAGATGATAACGACGGCAAGCTTGTCAACGGCGCCACAGGGTATAGCAATGTCAACACAGGCTGGGGCAAACACTTAGGTGAGTTGGCCTGGGTCGACGTGTCGTTTCCCCCCAGCGACTGGGACACGGTTTTGCAGGAGATAAGAGACGGCGCCTTATGGCCTTATGCCAGCAATGTCAGACTCTTCAGGTGCCCAACCGGTCTGGCCGGGGAGGCCCTTACTTACTCGTTAATGTTTTCCATGAACGCTGTTAACCATACCTGGACCCAGGGGGTAACCGGCGCACACGTTAAAAGCCTGGGCGAGATTCAAAAACCCGCTCACAGACTCGTTTTTATTGACGAGGGCGCAATGACTCCGGATGCCTTCGCTGTTTATTATAGAGATGAGCGATGGTTCGATGACCCTCCCGTCCGACACGGTGACGGGGCCACCGTTTCTTATGTAGACGGACACAGTGAGCACCACAAGTGGAAAGGCCGCTGGACGGTATTCGCAGGATTGAAGAGCTTCATGAATCACACCGGCAGCTATGCGCCTGGTGAACAGGTCGATAATGACCCTAAGACGCCTCCGGCTTCTGACGTGGACTTTCAGGACTTATACTGGATGCAGAAAGGCTGCTGGGGCGGACTGGGTTATCAACCAAGTCATTAACAAGTATGCCTTCTGTGTTTATAGATTCTTCTTCGGTCCGTGCGGATAATCCTAATCAAATCTCTTCTCAACCTGGATGGGTAGTAACCAAACATGCCGTCTGAAGGGCATAAAGCTTTTTAATTGTGAGGCTTTGCGTTGATTAAGGCGGCCAAAAGGATATGTCTTAACCTGTCTACACTGAGACTGTTAAGGTAATCTTCGTTAAAATCCAGCTTAAATCGGCCCTTGAAGTTTCTGATTCGTCTCTTAAGCTCGCCCCTGTCCAGGACCGCAATTGAAGTTGTCTCTTTGTCAAAAAAATTCGAAGCCATCGACCTAACCTCCAAAAAAATATCTGGCCCTCACCCCCGCGTTCGCGCCGACAAGTTTACCCGTGCGAAAGCAGAGGCGATTCGTGGCAAACCAAGTCACATACCGTAAGTTGTGTTCGCCTTACTAACATCGTCCCCCGAATTGACCCACTTTTACCGGAATCTTTACTGCCCGGCCCCATCGCTGTTTAAATGTCAGAATCCGCTTTTTATTGGGCTAAATTTTTTTGCCATTTAGCCATACGTCTGATAAGTTCCTGTTATGAAGATAGATATGCTCCAATATCACTTGCCGCCGGAATTAATTGCCCAACAGCCGGGCGATACTCGAAGCAGTTCACGACTGTTGGTTTTCAAACGCATAAACGGCGATACCTTGGACAGCCGGTTTGACAGGATCGACGATTTCTTATCACCCGGCGACTGCCTTGTCCTAAACGACACAAAAGTCTTGCAGGCACGCTTTTTCGGCAGGCGCCCCACCGGTGGCAAGCTCGAAGGATTATTTCTGGCCGAAACCGAAACCGGCATCTGGCAGGTTTTGTTAAAAGCCTCCCGTAAAGTAAAACCCGGCGACCTGTTCCATCTAAAAGACAAGGCAAAGCAGGATTATTGCAGGGTGATAGTCCTCGACAAGACAGCCGATGGCACATGCAGGATGAAGATAGAAACGGATGCAGACACCGAAACCATCCTTGATAATATCGGTTTCCCCCCCTTGCCCCCGTATATAAAACGTGACGATGATTTGGCGACGGCGGAAATCGACAAACAGCGCTATCAAACGGTTTATGCAAAGACCCCCGGGGCCGTAGCAGCACCGACAGCCGGACTGCATTTTACAAAACCGTTAATCGAGCGATTACAAAAGGCCGGTATAAATTTCGCATATATAACACTGCACGTCGGAGCTGGGACATTCAAGCCGATAACCGCAGAAAATCTCGAAGACCACCGAATGCATCAGGAACAATTCAGCATCGACGAAGAAAATGCACGCATAATAAATGCAGCAAAAGAAAAGGGGGGGCGAATAATCGCTGTCGG
>JAUWLI010000241.1 GCA_030613765.1 Phycisphaerae bacterium | reverse complement strand
GTTAAAGAAAAAAAGAAATCGAAACACTTTCTCACAGGCCCGCAGGCCGATGCGATTTTGACAATGCAGCTGCAGCGATTGACCGGCCTGGAAATGAAAAAGCTCGCAAAAGAATACACCGACCTTGCAGATCAGATAGAGAGTCACGAAGCGGTTCTGGGCAGGGAAGAGGTCCTTCTGGATATCATTCGCGAAGATATCTACGAGATAAAGGAAAAGTATGGTGACAAAAGGAGGACGCAAATTACCGCCCAGGTTGAGCAATTGGAGATAGAAGACCTCATCGCTGAAGAGGAAGTGATTGTTACGGTAAGTCACAGTGGATACGTAAAACGACTGCCGCTCGACACATACCATAAGCAAGGCAGGGGAGGCAGAGGCATTATCGGCTCAGATACGAAAAAGGGCGATTTCCTGGACCATCTCTTCACTGCTTCCACGCACGATTATCTGCTTATATTTACGAATCGCGGCAAATGCTACTGGCTGAAGGTCTACGACGTACCGAGCATGTCACGGCAGAGCAAAGGCAGAAATATCGTGAACCTGCTCAAGCTGGGAGACCAGAAGGTAGCATCCATAATCAATGTGCGCAGCTTTGATGACAAGAACGACGAGACAGCGCAGCGCCAGCTTATTATGGCCACGAAAAACGGCCTGGTTAAGAAGACCAAACTAAGTGCCTACAGCAATCCGAGGTCGGTCGGCGTCATAGCTATCAAGCTCGATCCTAACGATGCCGTGATTGGAGTGGCATTGACAACGGGCATCGACCAGATTGTACTGGGGACCCGGGACGGTATGACGATACGCTTCGACGAAGGACAAGTTCGGTCAATGGGAAGGGTCTCACGCGGGGTCAAAGGCATAAAGCTGCGCACCGGCGACTCGGTGGTTGATATGGTTGTTGCCGAAGAAAAAGCTTCGCTGCTTACGGTTTGTGAAAACGGCTACGGCAAGCGAACCAGCCTTGAGAATTACCGTACGCAGAACCGGGGCGGAGTGGGCCTGATAAACATAAAGACGACGGCCCGTAACGGCAAGGTGGTGGGGCTCAAAGCCGTGCAGTACAAAGACGAGCTGATGCTGATAACGGCCAGCGGGATGATTATTCGCACCGGACTGGACGAAATCCGTTCGATTGGCAGAAATACGCAGGGTGTGCGGTTAATCAAGCTCAAGCCCGATGATAAACTCGTCGCGACAGAGAAGATAGCACACGAAAGCGCGAATAATCGAAAAGAAAAATCCAGTAACAATCAGGAACCAAAAACCGAAGCCAGGCCCGAACCGGAAGCTACAGCAAAGGTTGAACCAAAACCGAAAGCCGAGGCGAAAGCTAAAGCAAAACCTGAATCCAGGCCCAAACGTTCAAAAAGTAAAAAGGCAAAAAGGCGGAGGTAAAAGCAGGGCCCTATTCGTTGTCCCGTTGCCGGCCGATGTGTATGTTCGCCGCTATGCGTTATGAAAAGATTCAAACCCATTTATGTAATAGCCGGCAAAGAAGAATCCCTTGTGAACGAGAAGTGCCGCCGGATGCTCGATGAGCTTGTAGAGCCATCGGAACGGGCAACGGGACTTTTTAAAGCCGACCCCAAAGAAGTTACGGCTGCCGATATTCTGGATGAGCTGCGGACGGCCCCGTTCTTAACAGACAAGCGGGTTGTTGTTGTAAAAGGCGCCGACGATTTCGTATCCCAAAACCGTGAGTTACTCGAAAAGTATTTCGACAACCCCTGCCCCACCGGCATATTTATATTGACAGTAAACAGTTGGCCGGGTAACACCAGATTAGCTAAGAAGCTTCCCAACGTAGGCAAACTAATCAGCGTAGCACAGCCTAAGGCATGGCAACTACCTTCGCGTCTTATGCAATATGCGAGCGACGCATATTCGAAAAACCTGAGCAAAGATACGGCCGAGCTTCTTGTCGAGCTGGTTGGTGACGACCTTGTCCGGCTATACAGTGAAATCGACAAATTGGCCTTGTTTGCAGATTCCGAAAAGACGATAACAACAGGGCATGTAGAGAAGCTGATAGGCCATAACCGGATATTCGGTGCTTTTGCGGTGATTGATAAATGTTTAGTCGGCAATGCCGGCGCTGCAGTGGAGAGGCTGAGAAATATGTTCGCATCGGACAAATCAACGGAGTTCAAGGTGGTCGGTGCGTTCGCGTATCATTTTCGCAGGATGTTCAACGCTAAAGTCTTACTTGAAAAGGGTGTTCGTCAGGCCGAGATTATTAACCAGTTGCGAATAAGGGGCAATAAAGACAGATTCTTCACACAGCTTAGCAAAATGACCTTGAAGCAAATCGGCGACGGCATACAGCAGTTGGCCGGTATTGATTACGCCATAAAAACCGGCCGAACAAAACCCCAAGTGGCGATAGAACAATTAGTACTCAAACTCTGTGCTATCTACGATACACATCAAAGTGTGGTGGGAAGCAGGTAGGTTCCTCTTGGGCATATTTGTAAAAACGCCGCGACTGTTAGAACATTCTTGATTGCTCATAATCCTCTCGTGTTTTGCCTTTTTGTATTTCTGCGAGCCAGCGGTCTGATTGGCCTTTGGTGTAGCCTAAAAAGGCGCTGGTTTTGTCGTGGTTTCTGAAAGCCTTGCAGGCCCTGCCCTTGTTCGTATTTGCATAACAGTATACGCAGCCGTGAGGACACGTATCATAAGTGCCAATGTCGATACTTTCTGTACAGCCGCACTCGTCCCTTGTGGGTTTTGTTTTATAAGAAAAGCCTTCCGGGAAAAACAGGTCCTCAATAATCCGGCCATCGATACAATGAGCTTTATTGATTTTATTGCTGACTAAGTAATCGCCGCAGCAGGAAAACATTCGGATTCCGTAACGGGCGGCAATGGCCGCCAGCTCGTTTGCCATCTCGATTTTGAAATCATTGTTGCAATCAAAGATTTTCAGGCCATGTGACTTTTCGAATTCGGCAAAATTGCGAATGACTTTGCCGTACCGGGCCACGAAGCTAAAGTAACAGCGCTCAACGTACCCGGCGAATTCGGAGGCAAACTCTTCGAAGGTCCTGATATAAAAATCACGGTCAGAAATACTTGATATAACAATGGGGTCGAATCGCCAGTTTATGTGCTTTGGTGAATAGGTTTTGCTCAACTGTTTCAAGCTTTCAATGGCTGCTTGCTTTTCTACATTACTTTCAAAGACAGACGGCAGGCCGGTAACGGTGTAGTTAAAATAAAACTTATAGTCCATAGCCTTCATTTTCTTGAGGTTTTCAAGGAAGGGGGTGAAGTTCCTGGACCAGAACACAAAACAAACTACGTCTTCGGGCTTTAGTGAAATAGTGTATTTTTGTCCTCCAAATGGATGCACAACGCCGGCAAAGCCTTCGGCCAGCCGGCCCGTAAACCAATCGCCGTAAAAGGCAGGGATGTCGGTTCTTCGCGATACTGAAATAATCCTTTTCATTTCTCAATTCTAAAAGGAACAAATAGTGCAGAGTTTGGACATACGCATCTTGTTACATCTTACAAAACGATGCTGTAGAATTTAAGGTTTTTTCAGCAATGTATTGCTGTTTTTGCCATTTGACATGAGAAAACTGTATAGTTATTCGAAAAATATAGTACAGTAAATCCTACATCGTAGTAGGTGCGCCGAACATCGAATCTGTTGCAAAGGCAATTCGAAGCAGGAAATAACTATTTTCTGACGGGTCCTGCAAAGGCAGTTGACATCTCAGGCCCTGTACATTCGGTCCAAAGTTTCTGGTTAATGAGGCAGGTTTATTATGGCCAAGTGCAAAAAATGCGGCAGAAGTAAACCGGAAGTGGCAAAAGTCTTGTTGCTTTGCGGTGAATGTATTCGCAAGGCCGGCGACGAATACCTGGCGGAGTTTAAAGAAGTTCATGCCCGAAGCCGCGAGAGGTTTGGCCTGGCATCTTCGCCGCCGTCAGCTGTGGGTGGTGTCCAATGCGGCCTGTGTCAGAACGAGTGCAAAATCCCCAATGGCGAGCGGGGCTACTGCGGAGTGCGAAGAAATGAGCAGGGGAATTTGGAAGGCGGCACGGCGGAAGGAGCGGCGGTGTCGTGGTACTTCGACCCGCTGCCGACTAACTGCGTAGCTGACTGGGTGTGTGCGGGGGGAAGCGGTGCCGGTTTCCCGAAGTGGGCGTACCGGCGAGGAGCCGAAGAGGGATATGTTAACCTGGCGGTATTCTATCAGGCGTGTACATTTGACTGCCTGTTCTGCCAGAACTGGCACTATCGTGAGCGTTCGCTGACAGACCAAACGCATACGGCTGCCGAACTTGCAGAAAGCGTAAATGCGGGCACTTCCTGCATCTGCTTCTTCGGCGGCGACCCAACACCTCAGTTGCCTCATGCCCTGGCTGCTGCGAAACTGGCACGCAAACAAAACAAGAAGCGAATCTTACGAATCTGCTGGGAGACGAACGGCTCTATGAGTCCGCTGAATTTGGAGCAGGTGATGAATTTATCTCTGGAAAGCGGCGGGTGTGTAAAGTTCGATTTGAAAGCGATGAATAAAAACATCCATTATGCACTTTGCGGTGTCGATAATACCCGGACCCTGGAAAACTTTACCGCGGCGGCCAAATTCATACCCCGAAGGCCTGATCCACCACCGCTTGTTGCCAGCACGCTGCTTGTGCCGGGTTACATCGATGCCAGGGAGGTCAAGGCGATAGCGTCGTTCATTGCTGAACTGGACCCCAACATACCGTATGCCCTTCTTGGGTACCACTGTGACTTTCTTATGACGGATTTGCCGGCCACTTCTTTGAAGGAGGCCGAGGTATGCCTTGAAGCGGCAAAGACGGCGGGTTTAAAACGTGTGCGTTTAGGTAATGTTCACATACTTCGTTAAAAGACGTGATGTTTGTGGACATTTTGAATAGCTCATCCGATACGGGTGTTGG
>JAUWLI010000148.1 GCA_030613765.1 Phycisphaerae bacterium | reverse complement strand
AGGACGAAGCTCAGTGAGCTTGGCCTAATTAGCGCCGGGCGAGGCACAGCAACATCGTCGAGGGCGACTGCCAGGACGCCTGCCAGGACTCCCACGGTTGCCGGCAGACCACCCACTACTTCCAGAATACCCAGCAGGTCTACGCCTACTATCCCCGGTGCAATACAGGAGCCACTTGCTGAAGAGCCTCAGGTAGTGATAATCGAACCGACGAATTCTCTTTTGGTCAATGGCACGGCCGAGCAGCACATCCGGATAGCCGTGATTATCGGATATGTTGACGCCGAACAAGAAGTAGACAGCAAGCAGAATCAATACGTCATATACCCGCTCGAAAACCAGGATCCGGAAGAACTTTTCGGCGTCCTCGAAAAGCTTATTTCGGAAACCATCACAGAAAAGAGCGGAACAGGAGCAGACTCCAAGGTCGTAAGAACAACCACAAAAACAAGAGAGAAAATCGAAGAGGACATCATCATTGTTCCTGATCCAAAGAGTTATTCGCTAATAGTATACGCCAGCAAAAAGAACCAGCAGTGGCTTGCTTCACTCATCGAAGAGCTCGATGCATATCGGCCACAGGTCCTGATTGATGTAACATTAGTCGAAATCACGAAAGACGATGAGTTCAGCTACGACCTTGATATGATTTCGCAAATCGTACCCGGAGCAGAACAAATGAAAATTTTGGACCAAACTGGCTTCCTCTCAGCATTTCCCGGAAGCACCATAATCGAAGCGATTAACACCGGTGCCGGCCTGGGTAACTATCCAGGTGCCGGCGGACAAAGTTTTTTAACAAAAGGACGTATCCAGGCCTTGTTTAAAATTATGGAGTATAGAGGTTACGGACGGATACTTGCAAGACCGAAGCTGCTTGTCAATGATAATGGAGAAGGAACTATAACAACGGAGGACACAATATATATCGCCCAAAAACAAACCAGGTATATACCCACCACTACCACATCAAACACATCGCAATACTCACCCGACACGACGGTCACCTTTGAGCCCTATAAGGCAGGTATTGAGCTTAAGATACAACCTCATATAAGCAAAGGCGACCAGCTCCAGCTAAAAATTACTCTCATTAGGACCGATTTTGATCTGGCAGGAGAAAGTAGTGTGAATATAGGAGGTGAAGACTTTCCTAAACCCCTCGATACTTCTATGAGCAATGTCGATACGATTGTTACCGTCCCGGACGGGAAGACCATAATACTTGGCGGATTGGAAAAGACTACCCAAAGTAAAGGTGGAGGGAAAATACCTATAATTGGTGATATTCCTCTTATCGGAGGGCTCTTTAGAAGCGCATCTAATGCCAGTGTGCAGAGCAGACTTTATGTCTTTGTTAAGGCCCATATCTTAAGGCCCGGCGAAGAGTTTACGGGCATCTCCGACATAGAAGTAGTATCGCTTAAGAACCGTGAAACATTTGAAAAATACGAAAAGGAAATGCAGGAATATGAGGATTGGCCCGGCATAAAGCCTAAACCGATGGATCCATTGCAGGTTCTCGAAGTTGATTAAAGCGTTGTGTCTGGCGCAATAGGCGATACGATATAGGCAATATGAAGTATGAAAGATTTATTGATACAAACCGCTAAACGGACGGATTTGGTTAATGCAGAGCAATTAGCCAAGCTTCTGAAAGAAAACAGCAGCGGGCAGCGCCTTGATGAGGCCTTGCTTGCCTGCCCTTACTTTACCGAAGATATGGTTTTGAAGCTCTTTGCCGAGGCGCTTGGCTGTGAGTTTCTATCTGAAATCCGTCCTAAGGCCGTACCTGTTGAGTTCGTTGAGGCTGTTCCTGCCGCATACGCTCAGCACCATTTTCTTATCGGCATAAAAACCGAAGACGGTGAAACTGTCGAAGACGCGGACGCCGAAACCTCCGACCATCAAACCGAGCTTGCGGTAGTTTTGTCCAAGCCGTTGGATACAAATGCCCTGGATAATGTTTCCAAGATGACGGGTCTGCCTGTCAGGCTTGCTATATCCACCCGTGCCACAATCACCTCGGTAATAGATGTTGCATACGAGCAGAGGACAACAGTCATCGAAGAAGTAGCCGAAGAGCTGGATTCCCAGAATCTCGACCAGCTTGTCGACGAAGTTGCCGCATCTGATGACCTGCTTGATGTGGTGAATCGGCCTCCGGTTATCAGGCTGGTCAATGATATTCTTTTTCGTGCTTTGCAATTAAGGGCCAGTGATATTCATGTTCATCCTTACGAGTCAAAGATTCAGATTCGCTATCGTATTGACGGTATTTTGTACGACACGTTGAGTTTGAACAGAAATGTGTTACCGTTGGTTATCTCTCGTATCAAGGTTATGGCTGGTATGGACATTGCGGAGCGCCGGCTCCCGCAGGATGGCCGTTGCAGTGTCCGTCTGGGGCAGCGTGAAGTCGATTTGCGTATCAGCACCGTTCCGACCAGCTATGGCGAGCGCAGTGTCTTACGTCTGCTTGATAAAAGCACGGCCCTGTATGGGTTGAATGAGCTTGGCCTTTGCGGTGACGATTTGAAGAAATTCGATTCTTTGCTCACCCATTCGCACGGAGTTATATTCGTAACGGGCCCAACGGGCAGCGGCAAAAGCACGACTCTTTACGCCTGCCTTAACAGGATAAATTCGGCCGAAAAAAATGTTATGACCATAGAAGACCCGATCGAGTATCAGCTCGAAGGGATAAGCCAGATGCAGGTTGCTTCGAAAAAAGGTGTGACATTTGCAAACGCTCTGCGGCATGTCCTTCGTCAGGACCCGGATGTTATCATGATCGGAGAAGTTCGAGACATCGAGACAGCGCGTATGGCCATACAGTCTTCTCTGACCGGTCATTTGGTTTTCAGCACACTTCACACAAACGATTCTGCAGGAGCTTTGACCCGGCTTTTGGATTTGGGCCTTGAGCCCTATTTGGTAAGTTCGTCCCTGATTGCGGTAATAGCACAACGATTGGTACGAAAGGTTTGCCCTGATTGCCGGGAGGTTGCCGAACCCACAGATCGCGAATTGAGAGAGCTTGGGATAGGTTCGTCCGGTTTGGCCGATAACGGCGGGAACTTCTATGCCGGCCGAGGCTGTGAGAGGTGTTTTCAGACTGGTTTTCGCGGCCGAACGGGTGTTTATGAAGTTATGGTGATTAACGAAGAAATCCAGAACCTCGTATACAAAAGGGAAACTGCTGGTACAATAAAGAAGATTGCCCTTGACGCAGGCATGCGAACATTGCGAATGGATGGGGCCAGTAAAGTCCTTGCCGGTGTAACAACCGTTTCTGAGGTTTTGAGAGTGACACAGGCTGACGTAATGTAATATTTACAATTTACTATTGACGATTTACTATTTGATATTTGCTTTGGGCATACCCCACGTTAGAAATGGATAAAGACGAACTAAAGAAAAGAACAAAAGAACTTGCGCATCGTTGCGTTAAACTCAGTATGGCTTTACCCAAAAGTTATTTGGGTAACTATATTAAAGGTCAACTAATCCGATGCTCTACTTCCGTTGCTGCAAACTATCGAGCGGTTTGTATTGCTCAATCGAAAGCCAGTTTCATTTCGAAGCTGGGAATTGTTATAGAAGAAGCTGACGAAGCGTGCTTCTGGATGGAATTCGTTATTGATGAGCAACTACTGGCGAAACAGAAGGTTACACCGCTGCTTGGAGAAGCAAATGAATTAGTAGCAATCTTTGTTTCTTCTCGAAAGACAGCAAGGAAAAATAGTCAATAGTCAATAAACAATGGACAATAGCCAATGCCCAGATACCACTATATAGCAATAGCAACGGACGGCAAAAAAGTCAAAGGTACGATTACGGCGGAAAGTCCGTACTCGGCACGAAAACAACTGAGAGTGCGCAGTGTCCACCCATCATCAATTGCAGAGGTTGGCTCCGGCGCCGAGGGTAAAGCTGCGCTATTTTCGATTTTTGCCAGAGTTGGCAAGACCCAGATAATCGATTTTACCAAACAGATGGCCACGCTGCTTAATTCGGGCATTAAACTTACCGAATCGCTTTCGGTTCTAACTTTACAAGTCTCGGATGTGCGATTCAAAAACGCCATCGGCGACATTCGGGACCGTGTTGTTACCGGCGAGTCATTTGCCGATGCTTTGAAAGAATACAGCGATTATTTTGATGTCATTTTTGTAAGTATGGTGCGCGTAGGTGAGGTTACCGGCTCTTTGGGCAAGAGCCTGTCGACGATTGCCGGCTTTATGGAAAAACGGCAGCGGGTCGAATCGAAGGTAATTACAGCAATGATATATCCAATTATTCTGATTTTATTTTGTGTTGCAGCGATTCTGATATTGACAACCACCGTCATTCCCAAGATAGGTGAGCAAATCACGAGGGCAGGACAGGAATTGCCCTGGATTACGAGACAATTGATGAACATTGGTCATGTCCTGACCAGTTGGCGGCTATTCGTGGTAATTGCGGTCGTGTTTGGTTTCGTTCTGGCCCTTAGGCGGTTTCTCAAGACCGAGCGTGGTGCCTATTTGCGTGACAAGTTTTTTCTGTCTTTGCCTTTGTTTGGTCCTCTGATAAAGCAGCGAGTGGTTTCTCGTTTTGCCTCTACACTTTCGACGCTTCTTGGTTCCGGCCTTGCCATGGCTGAGTCTCTTCGTGTTGTGGCGTCGGTCACGGGCAACAGTCTTATGAAAAGAGCCATCAAGCAATCCCGTGAGCGGATTCTTGCCGGCGCCGATATTGCGACGCCGCTGAGAGACAGCGGCGTTATTGACCCAGCCATTGCCCATATGGTTGCCGTAGGTGAGAAAAGCGGTGAGCTTGAAACGATGCTGAAAAATATCAGCGACAACCTCGAGGCCTCAACTGACGTAGTTATTGAAAGATTGAGCGCGGCGGTCGAGCCGCTTATAATAGTTATTATGGCCGTGATAGTGGGCGTGATTGCTTATGCAACGATATTGCCTATTTTGAAGATTTCACAGGTAAGTTTTTAAGAGTTCTGTTTAGGAGATTTGAAAACAGATGAAAAAAAGAAGAAGGAAACAAATGCAAAAAGGTTTTACGATGATTGAGCTTATGGCCGTGCTTATTATCCTTGGCTTGCTTGCCACCGTGCTCGTGCGTAATTTCATGGGCTCGACTGATAAAGCTCGTGTTATAATCACCAAGGCCAACCTTAAGATTCTTCATACCGCTGTTATGCAGTACAAGATGGACACCGGCCAGCTCCCAACCGAAGAAGAGGGGCTTATGGCTCTTATTGAGCCGCCGAGCGAGGTTGAGGATCTTGTTGAGCCGGGTGGATATCTCGAGACTACGGAGGTTACCCCAGACGGCTGGGGAAATGAATTTTACTATGAGCTTTACCCAGAGAGCGGCAAACCATTTGTAATCATAAGTTGGGGTGCCGACGGTGAAGAGGGCGGCGAGGGCTATGATACCGACCTTTACAGCACAGACCCGGGTTAGTGGGTATATGCGAAAATGCGTGTATGCGAAAATGCGTAACTGCACAGATGTGTCGCGTCACCGGCACATTCGTGCATCCACTCATTTGCGCAACCACGGTTTTACGGTGACAGAGCTGGTAGTGGTGATTGTGGTACTCTCGCTGTTTGTGCTTTTGACAGTGACGAATCTTTCCGGATTGCTCAGGAGAAACAGGTTTGAGGTACAGGCCCATGAGTTTGTCTCGGTAATGCAAATGGCAGCGGTAGCCGCGGCCGAGAGCGACAGAAGATACGAGGTTATCATTGACCTGACAGAGCAGAGCTATACCCTTCGCCAGATTATCAGCCCCGACTTGTTTCAGGTTTTCGAGGAAGATATTATTGCAACAAATGAATTTGGCATGGATTGCCAGGTTCTCTATGTTTTGTTTGATGATTTGATGGAAACCGATGAGGACCACCAGATAGCCAAGTTTCGCGCAGGTCACGCGGGCTGGCAATACGGTGGGAAAGTAGTTCTCCTTGACGAGCAGGAGCAGCCATATTCGGTTCTCGTCAGCCGAAAGAACAGAGTTGTCACGTTAAAGAAAGGTGATGTTGAATTTTTACTGCCGAAGGCCAAAGATGAAGTGCTTTTCTAAAAAAAGTAATGTATCGTTCGTATCTCGTCTTGCATTGCGCATAGTGGAATCCAAGCCTCGAGCGCAGCGGAGGGGCGCGATACGCGATACGAAAGAGAAGGCATTTACCCTGGCGGAAACCGTAGCTGCTTTGATTATATTAGCCTTTGTCAGTTCCAGTGTATTGGTTGTTATCAACCGCTATATGGCCTCTGCGGTAGATTCGGTCATGCGTATGCAGGCCTTTGAGGTTGCGCGCAAGAATATGGAGGAACTTCTTACCTCGGATTTAGTTGAAGAGTCCGTTGAGTATGGCAATAGTGAGAGATATCCGGATATCCAATGGGAGACGGTTGTTGAGTCATTTTCTGAGCCGTTAACGACAAAGATGTGGATTCAGGCGATTTGTTCAGCCGAGTATACCGACTCGGAAGGTGAGGTGCGGAAGATTGAGCTGACACACTGGCTGACAGATTTGACAAAGGCACAGACGCAACAGATTCTTGCGCGGCAGGAGGAGGAACAAGAGCGGTTGGCCGACGAGATGCTCGATGCGCTGGATGGAGCTGATCCTAACGACATACTACCGGGTGACATGCTACCGGGTGACAGACTACCGGATGACTTTCCCGTTGACTTACTACCGGATGACTTCCAATTATGAAAAAATCTTCTAACACATTTACAGAACGACCGGGCTTTTCGCTGGCAGAGGTGCTCACAGCCATGGTAATAGCATCGCTGGTTATGGTTACGGTTCTGGGTATCTATAGCCGGGCCGAGAGTTCGGCTGCTACAATCAAACGCAAGTTTGACAACTCCAGACTGCCCACTGAGGTTCTGCAGCGCATCGCCGAGGACCTCGACCAAATAATGACCACCGATGCCTATACGAAAATTAGTATTAAAAATAAATTTGAAAAAGGTTTTTCGACCGCTCAACTGATAATTACAAAAACTGTCGTCGGTAAGAAAAAGCCAATGGTATTTGAAAATATCATTTGGCAGACCAACTATGATTATGACTCTGACAGCCTTGTTTTATACCGGCAGCGCACGAGCGAGATCGGATTATTGGAAGATAAACTGCTCGATGAAGAGAGAGAGAACTGGGAGCAAGCACTTTTTGTGCCGATTTGCGAAGGCATTACCTTTTTTGAGAT
>JAUWLI010000307.1 GCA_030613765.1 Phycisphaerae bacterium | reverse complement strand
AAATGTATTGAGTTCTTCAACAAGGTAAGCCTGCAATTAGCACAGAGAGATAAAACATGACACAAATGGAACACTTCAAAGAAACAGAACATCACAGGATTACACGGCGTCAGTTTTTGGGCAGCACGGCTGCGTTTTCAGGTATCGTCGCCGCTCCGTGGATTATTCCCTCCTCGGTGCTGGGTGCGAATGGAAATGTGGCGCCAAGCAATCGAATCACGGTGGGTTTGATTGGCAACGGGCGGATGGGGAGAGGTCATCTACGCCGGTTGGCTGGCGATCGGGATTTTCAAGTTATGGCTGTTTGCGATGTGGATCGTCTGCGGTGCGAGCAGGGCAGGAATCGAGTTGAGGAAACTTACGCCGCGCGGCGACCAAACGATACATATAAAGGATGTACCGCCTATAATGACTATCGTGAACTCTTGGCTCGATCCGACGTCGATGCAGTGGTAATCGCTACACCGGACCACTGGCACACCTTGCAGTCAATTGACGCGGCCAAGGCGGGTAAGGATGTCTATTGCGAGAAGCCGATTACGATAACAGTTCGCCAGGGACGCCGGCTTGTTGAGACGGTGCAGAGGTATGGTCGGGTCTTCCAGACCGGAACCCAGTACCGTTCTATTCCGACAATCAGGCGGGTCTGCGAGTTTGTGCGGCGAGGGGGACTCGGCAAGGTCAAACAAGTCTTCACTCTGTGGACCAGACTGGGTGGCTTCTTCGGAGCTCCCCGCTTCGGGCCTTATCGACATCTGATGGACGTCGAAAATTCCGGCAAGTCCTACGCACCCATGGATATAACCCTCCCTGCCGAACCTGTACCAGATGGATTAGACTGGGACCTCTGGGTCGGACCGGCCCTTTGGCATCCCTATAATCCCGCCTACCACAAAAATCCCTTGCCCGGCGTCGTGCCTTGGTCCTTCTGCGAAGATTTCGGAGCGGCTTCAGTGACCTGGCACCACTCTCACAGTGCGGACGTAATTCAGTATGCCCTGGGCGCCGAAAATAGTGGACCCGTGGAGTTCATCCATCCCAGCAGCGGAGCGTACCCGACGCTAACCTGCAAATACGCCAATGGGACATTGCTTCATCTGGTTGACCATTGGGGGATGGTAAAAGATGTCTATAAGGCGGTTCCTGCAACGGCCCGATTAGCGGGAAACTTTGGAGGGGTCTTCGTTGGAGAAAAGGGTTGGGTCACGTCGATGTCGACCGGCGGGCCGGTGGAAGGTGGTCCTGATGATGTTTTTGAGGAAATGAAGTCAAGGACCTGGCAGGTCAATATAAGGGCCAACGACCATCACGCGAACTGGGTCGAGTGCATTCGTACACGCAAGCAGCCCAGTTGCAACGAAGAGATAGGCCATCGGTCGGCATCACTGGGACATCTGACCATCATCGCCCACAAGTTACAGCGGTCTTTGAAGTGGGACCCGGCCAAGGAGCAGTTTCTCGGCGACGAGGCGGCGAACAGATTACTCTTCCGCGCCATGCGCTCGCCGTGGCGACTATGATGCTTGTTCATTGAAAACTTGACGTTTTACTGAACATAAGGCTCAGCAGTGTAGCTGAGCAATTGCAAACGAGAAATTTCAGATAAGACATTTAAAACAGGAAATAATTTGCGCTATGAAAGTTTCTATATCTTCGGAACGTGGACCAAAAGGTGACCACACAATAAATTCGCGGGCGAGCATCTTACCCCCGGGCCACAATTGTCTGACACGCCGCAGCGCGATCAAAGCAGTGCTGGCTTCTGCCGGCGCAGCAGCGTTTTGGAGCCCGGCAGAAGGGGGGACGACGAAACGTAAACCGGACCCGCGAAAAGGATCGCCCAAACGCTATGACATGAAGAAATCCATCAACCAGTGGGCTTTTCCTTACCCCCAGAAAATGAATTTGAAGGAGTGCCTTAAGTTGGCCAGGGACGCCGGATTTGAGGGTATCGAATTGAACTACGACCTGGAGAACGACCTTTCACCCAAGTCAGGAACGAAAGACTACCACGACATTCGCCGATTGGCCGACAAGATTGGTATCCGGATTAGCGGGCTTTGCTCTTTCCTTTTCTGGCCTTACCCTTTGACCAGCAACGATGCTGACAATCGCACAAAGGGCATGGAGTTGGCCGGAAAAATCGCACAGGCTGCTCACGACCTCGGAGTGGAAGACGTATTAGTAGTGCCCGGTGCGGTTCATATTCCATGGCGAGACGATTACGAGCCGGTCCCCAACGACGTCTGCGATCGCCGCGCCAGAGAGGCCGTGAGAAAGTTGGCCCGCCAGGCTGAAAAACTGAAGGTTTGCCTGAACATCGAAAACATTTTCTTCAATGGCTATCTCATGACTCCTATGGAGATGAACGATTTTGTTGACTCGTTCCAGAGCGAATATGTGAAGATTCATTTCGACACGGGAAATATCTCGATGTTTCAGCATCCTGAGCACTGGGTGCCGATGATGGGTAAACGCATCAAAAACATCCACTTCAAGGAATTCTCGAAGAAAATCAAAGATTATTCGTTGGAAACGTTTCGGCCGCTGCTGGACGGGACGACCAATTGGCCAGCCGTAATGGAGGAAGTGGATAAGGTGGGGTATCGCGGATATGTCACCTTTGAGTATTTTCATCCATACCTACACTACCCCGAAGCCTTAATCTACCAGACGTCGGACTCTCTGGATCGCATCCTGGGCCGGATTTCATAGTAGGTAGCTTTTTCTGGGCGTTAAATTATGGATTATGAGGAGGTATAAGCATGATTCTTAAAACGAGATTAATGTCTCTTGCCATTCTTTGTGTAGCAGCACAAGTAATCGCCGACGATGGTATTATCATTCGCAAGGACCAGCGGACACTGGGTCAGATTGAAAAAACCTACTCAGAAATTCCGCCGGTCCAATACAGGCCTTCTGCCGACCGTTTGTATCATTTGCCACAGACAAGACATCGTTTGACCGAGGGTGGCACGCTGCGGGTCGTCATGCTCGGTGACAGTATAGTAAATGACACAAGTCGTTCCTGCTGGAATCTTTTACTGGGGAGAGACTATCCGAAGTGCAAGATAGAAAAAATTACTTCTGTTCGCGGCTCAACCGGCTGCTGGTGGTATAAAGAGACCGGTCGTGTTAAGAAATTTGTGCTTGACCATAAGCCCGAACTGGTGATTATAGGAGGCATTAGCCAGCGCGGGGATATCGACTCAATTCGTGAGGTAATTCATCAGATTCGAAGTAGCTGCCAGGCGGATATCCTCTTGATGACGGGAGCGTTCGGCCAAGTTGATCCTTCCAACGAAAGCCAATGGAAGAAGATAAGCGATCCCAATCATTTCAGTGATTATCGCAAAGGACTGGAGAAGCTCGCTATTGATGTTGGGGTTGCCTTTCTTGATATGGAGGCTGCGTGGGGAAAATATATCCGCCGGTGCGGAAAAGGCCTTGACTGGTTTAAGCGAGACCCTATCCACGCCAATGAGCGGGGTGAACAAATACTCGGGCGTATTCTTGCAAAGCACATTTCTGGACTTGCGGTAGACGCGAATATCCCGAGGGCATTTAATATCGGCAGCCGACTGGAATTGTTCGTAGACGATTTCCTTATCGAAAACATGAAGGAAGTCAATCTGACTTTGCACAGGCCCATCTGTCGTGAGGTTGTCATCGTCCACGATAAGCCATGGGAGGGAAATTCCTGCGGCTACCACACGGTGTTCAAAGACGGGGACCTCTACCGAATGTACTACCGCGGCTGGAACCACGATAATAAAACACAAAAACAATTGCATAAGGCAATGGTTTGTTACACTGAAAGCAGTGATGGGATACATTGGAACAGGCCCAGCTTGGGCCTTGTGGAGTTCGACGGCTCAAAAGACAACAACATCATCTTAAAAGGGCCCGGCTCGCATAACTTTACGCCTTTCAAGGAC
>JAUWLI010000279.1 GCA_030613765.1 Phycisphaerae bacterium | reverse complement strand
CCTATTCTACACTCGTCCAATAAGCAGTTTTTCTTAAGCTTTTTCGCAAAAGTCTCTATCTATGGATTGTAAAAGCCGTTATATTAGTATCTACAGAACCGATAAGCGTTTATTAAGGGTTTATTCGTGTCCGAATCCTCTCCAAAACTTGTTCGCATAGACCCTCTTCGCTTGCATATGGGACGCTGCGGCCGAATGGTTACTGATGCCGCCATTTTTGCCTCAGAAGCTATCAAACTCGAACCCGGCGCTGTACGCCAGCTTTGTGATGCCGCTTCTTTGCCCCCGGCCAGGAAAGTCCTTGCCACCGCTGATATCCACGTTGGTTTCGGCATTCCAATCGGAGCCGTTTTAGGACTGGACAATGCCATTATGCCGGCTGCCGTCGGCTACGATATTAATTGCGGTATGCGTCTGTTGCACACACCCTTTACAAGAGGCGATATCGACACCGACAAAATTGCTATGTCTATCGCCCGTGATATCCCTCTCGGCGAGGGCAAGGCCAATCTGCCGTTGGATAAAGCCGGCATCGAGGCTGTCATAAATAACGGCGCCGCTTCCATATCCACCCTCGCAGGAAGAATCAAACACCCGGTCTGGGAGGCCTTCGATCCCACGGAGTTTGCCGAGGACCTCAAAAGGATCGAGGAGAATGGCCGTATGCCTGCCGACCTTGCCACAGTACCAAAGGCCGCAATACAAAAAGGCTCCGGGCAGCTCGGAACACTCGGTGGTGGAAATCACTTTATTGAAATTCAGTACGTTCAGAAAGTCTTAGACCCGAATTTGGCTAAGAACCTTGGCCTTTTTGAAAATCAAATCGTAGTAATGATACACTCCGGCTCACGACGGTTCGGCTATGAGGTCGCCGACCAGTATATGAATATCGCGGCCAGGAGACCCGATATGGCCGAGAGAAGTAAAATGCTCTCATATCTGCCAACCGACAGTGACGCCGGCAGGAATTATATCACCGCGATGGGCGCAGCCGCCAACTTCGCATTCACAAATCGCCACATTATGGCCCTGCTGGTAAGGCGCTGCTTTAACAGAATGTTTGGTCCAACGCCGCTGAAAATGGTGTATGATGTCACTCACAATATTGCAAAGTTCGAAGACCATAATGGCAGAAGGCTTTGGGTACACCGCAAAGGCGCCACCCGCGCTTTCGGACCAGAGCGTATGGCCGGCACTGTCTTTTCAAGAATTGGCCAGCCGATGATTACACCAGGTTCAATGGGCACCGCAAGCTTTCTGATGGTCGGGACCGGCAATTCCGAGGAATCTTTATGCTCGGTCAACCACGGCGCCGGCAGAGTGATGAGTCGCACGGCGGCTCTCGGAAAAGTTCGCAGAGGCAGAATTATCACTCCCGCCAGGATTAGCGATGAGAAGTTCAAACGTAGTATGGACGGTATAAAGCTCATTGCCGGCAACAGGGGCAAAATAAAGGAAGAAGCCCCCGATGCCTACAAGGATATTGACGAAGTCGTGCGAATTGTTGTCGAATGCGGCTGGGCCAGGGTCGTAGCACGAATGGTCCCGTTAGCCGTATTAAAGGGTTAAAATACAGCATCTCGCTTAATTTCTCGTAAAACCCTCTTGGTATAAATTAAGATTGCTGTGAAAAAATACGATAATATACCACTAACAAATCGTTGCATTTATGAACTAACGCCTTATTCTAATACTATAATAGATAATCTTGTGATTGAAAGAGCCTTGTGTTTAGTTATCGGAAGTTGAAAATGGCTAAAAACCGTGCAGCTTTTATAGCGTTTCTAACGGTATTAGTCTTTATTGCAGGTTGTCCACCTGCAGAGAGCGAAACTACCGATCCTCCAGAGGCTGAAACACCTAAGTTCGAACTTATTAAGGCCGAACCTAACGAGGCCGAACCTACGGTAGTCGAACCTAATGAAGCTGAAATTGTAAAGACCGAACCTAACGAACTTGAGCCCGCCAGGACTGAACCTAACGACGGCGAACTCATTAAGGTCGAGCCTAATGATGTCAAGCCGCCTCCCAAAGTGACTTTTCACGACAAATGTGCTGATATCTTAAGCACCTTCGTTGACGATAAGGGAATGGTTGACTATAGAAGGCTAAAGCAAAAGAGGGAGAAGTTGAAACAGCTTGTGGGTGAATTTACCAAACTCAGCCGAAACGAATATGATTCCTGGCCGAAAGAAGACAAGATCGCCTTCTGGATTAACGCATACAATATGCAAATGCTTAAGATAATTGTCGGCAATTATCCTATCAAATCGTATCGGTGGCTCCATCCTTTCCGAGGCTGGGAGCCTGATAGTATCTTGCACATCGATAAACGTATTGGTCACATCAAAAAACAAAAATTTCATATAATGGATGAGGTGTTTACTCTTCCACAAGTTGAACAGTTGTTCTTCGGCCAAGGGTTTAACGAGCCGCGAGCATTTTTCGCCCTATTTTATGCCACCCTCTCCAGTCCACCGTTGCGCAATGAGCCTTATTACGGCCACAAACTCTATAAGCAGTTGGACGACCAGGCCAAAAAGTTCATATCCAGCCCGCTCGGATTCAAGATAGACAGAAAAAAGCGACGTGTTTATCTTTCCACCATACTTCAACCACCCTGGTTCGGCAGTGGATTCATCTCTAAGTACGGTACAAATAAAAAGTTTAAAGACGAAGAACCGGCCGTCCGGGCAGTTTTGAATTTTATTACCAATTATATCTCTGAGCAGGACAAACATTTTCTTGAAGTGGAAAACTATACCATTGAATATATAACATATAGTTGGAGACTCAATGATAACTCAAAAAAGTAATGCCCCATAAATTCGAAAAGCGTCCGCCCCACGTCAATCATTTTTAGTTTGACTTTACACAAACAATCACTAAAATACACATCTTTGGTCTCGAGTAAAAATTCAACCAGTTGCTGAAAGGTAAAGTACAAATGGCAAAGAAACCGATTCACAGCAATCCTCATTGTGACACCAACAAATACCTGTTCACCAGTGAGTCCGTAACAATGGGCCATCCTGATAAAGTAGCCGACCACATATCCGATGCAATCCTTGATGCAATGCTCGCACAGGACAAAAAAAGCAGAGTGGCCTGTGAAACACTGGTAACCACCGGGCTGGTCGTAGTCGCCGGCGAAATTACGACAAAGGCGTATGTTGACATCCCCGGAGTCATCAGAAAGACAATCAAAGACATCGGCTACGACGACCCTACTATAGGTTTCGATGGTGATGACTGTGCCGTAGTAGTTTCAATTGACAATCAAAGCCCGGACATCTCACAGGGCGTCACCGAGGGCACCGGCCTGCATAAAGAACAAGGAGCAGGTGACCAGGGCCTGATGTTCGGATTTGCCTGCAGGGAAACGCCTGCCCTTATGCCAATGCCGATTCAACTTGCACACGCTTTAACAACTCAACTGGAAAAAATACGTCAAAAGAAGGTGCTGCCGTGGTTACGACCGGATGGAAAAAGTCAGGTAACGGTCGAATACGAAAACGGCAAGCCCAAACGTATTCACACGGTCGTAGTATCCACCCAGCACGCGCCGTCTATTGCCTATAGACAATTGCAAAAGCAAATCATCAAGAAGGTCATTCTCCCCGTCCTTCCGAAGCGCCTTGTTGACAAGAACATTATTTACCACATCAATCCAACAGGCCGGTTTGTAACAGGCGGTCCAAAAGGAGATTGTGGACTTACCGGCCGAAAGATTATCGTTGACACCTACGGCGGAAGAGGCAGCCATGGTGGCGGTGCTTTCAGCGGCAAAGACCCCACAAAAGTCGACAGAACCGCAAGCTATATGGCCCGGTACATCGCAAAAAACATTGTTGCTGCAGGCCTCGCCGATGCTTGTGAAGTCCAGTTATCGTACGCCATTGGAGTGGCCGAGCCGATTTCTGTCCTCATAGATACAGAGGGAACCTCAAAAATCAGTGAGCAAAAGATAAGTCGGATTGTACGTAAGCTCTTTCCCCTAACTCCCAAGAAAATGGTTGCGCACTTGAAACTTGACCGCCCAATTTATGCCGATACCTCTCATGGCGGACATTTCGGCCGAAAAGGAGCCAACTTCACCTGGGAAAAAACGGACATGGTGGCCAAACTTCGCAAAGCCGCCGGCTTAAAACCAAAAAAGAAATGATTTCTTTATAAGTTCCAAACATAACAAAAAGCCCGACAATCAGCCGGGCTTTTTGATTTTTATTGCTTTGTTACAGCATTTTCCTCAATTTCCCAATTTTTTTGTAAGTTTGGCCCCGTTCTCTTGTCTAATATAGTGGTCATGACCAAAACC
>JAUWLI010000079.1 GCA_030613765.1 Phycisphaerae bacterium | reverse complement strand
AGCCAAAAAGCTTGAATCTTCAAGACATATTCGATATTCTATACGAAATGAACCTTAGCTAACTCTTATTTGGTTCGATAAAAGAACGTCTCAGAATTTTCATGTAAAGAAATTAGGAGGCAAAAATGAATTCGAAAAGGTTTGTGGCACGGATAATTATTGTGGTAATGGTCATCCAGATGGCTCCTTCAATGAACGCTGCGGCCTTGGCGCGTGCTGCTGTCAGGCCGGTAAAGGAGGTGGACAACGTGGCGCCTCGCGGTTTCAGGTCGCTGTTTAACGGCCGGGACTTCACAGGATGGAAAGTGCCCGAAGGCGATGGGGGGCACTGGAAAATCATTGACGGGGTGATAGACTACGATGCACAGAGCGAAGCCAAGGGGGATAAGAACCTCTGGGGCGTAGAGAAGTTCGGCGATTTCATACTTAGAGTCGACTGGAGGATAAAGGAAACACCATACGTGAATCCCGGGGTACCCTATGTCCTTCCCGACGGCACACACGCCAGGGATATTAAGGGCAAGGAAATACGGATGGCGCTTCCGGATTCGGATTCCGGGGTTTTTCTCCGCGGTGCCGGCAAGAACCAGGTTAACATCTGGTGCTGGCCTATCGGTTCCGGTGAGTTTTACGGTTACAGGACCGACGCAAAGCAGCCGGCGCATATCCGCGCCGGCGTCACGCCTCGAACGCAAGCGGACAAACCGGTCGGACAGTGGAACCGCTTCGAGATAACGATGCGTGGTGACCGGGTGACAGTTGTTCTGAACGGCAAGAAAGTCATCGATAAGGCTCAACTACCCGGCGTCGCCGCGACCGGCCCCATAGCATTCCAGCACCATGGCGGAAAACGTAACGGCAAATGGGCAGGCCCGCCGAGCCTGTTGCAGTTTAAGAACATCTACATAAAAGAGCTGTGAGGCTGCCGGTAATAGCAGGTTTTGTACAGGGAGTTGTTGCTGCCAAAGGCACAAAGAAAAACAGGCGGCTAAATAAGAGAATCTATTTGCCGAAGAAAAACAGGCAGAACATATACACGATATAGATGAGAAGCAGGACGGAGCCGGCAAGCCGGTTGATAGCTCGCTTCCCGACCAATGCGAACACGGCAAAGGCGGCGATGACGGCAATCATTATCCAGTAGTCGCTTCCCGCTGCGAGCCTTTTCGAGACTTCTAACGGGCGGATCGTCCCTGCGGTGCCGGTTACCAGCAACGTATTGAAGATGTTGGAACCGACGAGGTTACCGATGGAGATGTCGTGCTGTGCCTTGATAGATGCCACGATGCAGGTTGCAAGCTCGGGCAGGGAGGTCCCGAGAGCGACGATAGTCAGACCGATGACCGCTTCGCTTAAGCCGATTTGCTTGCCAATTACCACGGCGCCGCGTACGGTCATCTCCGCCCCGAGAGCCAGGCCGGCCAAGCCGATGACGACGAAGATGATGTGTTTCGTGCCATGGCGCTCCTGTGGTGCGGTATTGTTTTGGTTCTGGTTTGCAACTTGTCGTTTTGCTGCACGAACGGTCATCAAAATTAAAGCGAAAAAGACGGCCAACAGGCCGATAGCTTCCGTGCGCGACAGAGAGAGATTGCGTAGTACAGGCCAGAGCATCAGTGCAACTATCAACATCGCCGGTATCTCGCGGCGCAGCGTTTGCTTTTGTATACTTATAGGCCGAATCATCGCCACCAGACCGCCGACAAGTGCAAGATTGGCGATATTGGAGCCGTAGACATTGCCAATGGCTATATCTCCGGCACCTCGCAGTGCGGCTGCGATACTGGCAGCGACCTCGGGCGCAGATGTACCCATCGCCACAATCGTCAGCCCGATGATAAGCGGGCTAATGCCAAACTGCTTCGCCAGTCCGACTGCCCCGGCCACAAGCAGGTCAGCGGCCTTCCACAGTATCACCAATCCCCCAACTAAAAGTATACATGCCCAGGTTATATTCATTTTTTCAAGCTCTTAGTGATTAGATTCTATCATTGTAATATTCTATCGTGATGACAACAATATGCGAAACCAGCGTCCACGTCAAAGAAAAAACGGTGCGGCCTATAACGCACTCAGGATTCTTAGCACCGATTTTAGTTGTGAATTTGTGATGCTTGTCCCGGTGAAAACGGGCTTGCAGAGTATTTGTCCACGTCCTCCGGAAGGGAGTGCTTATGCCGGGAATGTTATTTTGTTTGGAACCTCTGTCGCCCGATTACCGCAAGCCGTTTCCCGGCAGATAAAAAATCCCCGGCCCTACACCATCAGGGTACGGCTTACTGCCATCGGAAGTTAAAGAGACCCTCATCGGCACAACTTCCAACGGCTTGAAACTCCCCACGTGGCCGTCGGTGTAGCCGCCATGCAGCAAAACATCGATGGTATTCAAATTAACACTCCCGAACTTCAGAGAAGACCAGTAAGACGAGAGAAGCCACGTTTCAGCTACGGCCGATGCCCCATTGAACTCTTCACAGCTTCCATAGGCCTTCGGGCTTTGCCAGCAATCATAGCCGAAGTAGTCCGTTACGAGCAATGTGCTTTCCTTTGGGCCGCCCGCAGCTCTTTGCGGACCTTTAAATATACCTCTGTGTCCACCTAAGAAGCCGATATAATTGAAGTAGAAGCAATACGTCCCGCCCACCGGGTCGAACGGAAAGGACGTCTCCGGATTGTCCCATTCATCGCCGGCATCCCACGACTGCTGCAGGTATTTATATTTACTGGGCGCATTCGTGCAAAAAAAAGTGTCCGCATCAGGAACGTAGCTCCGCAAATATTCACTCATCGAACGATACATTCCCGGCGTGCGTGTCCTGTTGCCTGTCAGCTTCCGCGGATCGGACCAGTTCCAGTGTGCCCCGAATCCTACGGTAGCCACCGATTCGGGATATTGCCCATCGTTGTCGGTCGCGAACATAGTGACGGCGTTGACAATCTCCCGCTGGTTTTTCATCCCCATCACAGTCCGTGCCTGCTGTCGAACCTTTCCGAGGACAGGCAGCAAAATAGCCATCAACATCGACATGATGGAGATAACCACCAAAAGCTCAACCAGGGTAAATCCCCGGCCCTCGCGGCTTTGGCTGCCAAAAATGTAACCTTCGAATTCGATACGTTTCTCCCACATAACTTATCGACCTGTTTTTCAGGTTCCCGTAACTATCTAAAGCTGTTCTATAATAGCACTTTCGCAATTCGTCAACAACTCTTTTTTTGCGCATAAACTCAGGCAAGCAAACCATGTATCTTTCATACAGATACGTTCGCGTCCCTGAATCGGTCTTCACCTAATATACGCTATATTCCAACCGCTATCCGCCCTTTCCAATGATTCACTACATCGGTGGTCCCGGTGGTGGCGGTGGTTCCGTAGCAATCGTAAAGCTCCAGACGGTACCGGTAGTTGTCCCACTGGGATTGACCTCATCGATGCGCCAGTAGTACGTTGTATCATAAGCCAGTGAACCGGGTCCAAACATTGCAGAAATTAGGTTGCCCTGGAAAGCAGGCGGATTGGTCTCACCGAAGTACAAATCGTGCGAGACAGCATTGGAACCGGGAGTCCAGCTCAAATAGGTTGTTCTACTAACACCAGTTGCCCCTTCAGCCGGATTCGGATTGCTCGCCTGACCGGGTAGTGACGAAGGCGGTGGCGGAGGCGGTGAAGGTAAAGCGTCACCTTCCAGCCACTCCAGGGCCAGTTCTGCAAGGTCCAGCATATTCACTACACCGTCAAAGTTGCTGTCATGCTTAAGAGGCCATTCGCTCATACTCGCGTAAGCCGTGTTCCCATACGCACCCATATTGATTCTTCTGCCGTTAGGCATCCGCTCGTTAGAAGGACTAACATCGGGGTCGCCGCCATCGATACAGGGACTGGTTACATCATCGAGTACCCACACATCATGCACTGGCCAATACCTGCCGCGTTCAGAAAGCAAATGATAATCACCATTATTGGCATCGACAAACCCCGGGCCAGCCAAATTCTGATAAATCTGCTCAATTTCCCCAGAAGATAAAGCTCGGTTATAAATAGAAACTTCGTCGATAGTGCCGTCGAAGGAATAGGGTGCGAAATCGGCCCTGCTGCCTATTCTTATTGTATCCGGTGCATTTCCCTGGTATGTTTCGGAAATATTATCTGAGATATCTAAAGAGCCATTAATGTAAATAGCTCTATAAGATGAATCTTCAACAACTGCAACGTGGTACCAGGTATCCAAATCTGGTTTTATGGACTTTATCCACCCGTAATATGGGGGGGCCTGATCCCATGTAATAAGATTGCCATAGAGAGGTTTATCTATAAATAAGTAATTCTTTGTGCCTAAACCCGAACCCGCACTATCAAAAAGTCCAAATATAGGTCCTTGATTCCAGCCGGCTGGGTAAGAGTTCAATTTAAACCAGACAGATAGACTAATTCCCTGTGAAGCATCTATATCCAAACTCGAAACATAAGGGATATCAACGTAATCATCCACACCGTCAAAGTCCAATGCCCCGCCGAGTTGGCCGGTTGTCCAGGCAGCTCCGTAGATAGTTCCATCATTGCTGCCGGCTGAATCGTAGGCTATAGCTCCGCTGCCTTCGTCAAACTTCCAGTGAGAAACCGGATTCGCTTCAATCTCCTCCTGGACGAAGCTATACTTAGCCTGGAGGGGGACCGGTTCTCTGAACAGGTCGCCATAGTTATTCCCCCAGAGGATACAGTTGCTGATATCGGGGTCGGCACCGTTGTAGGCCGAGATGCCGAAATCGTTATTTACTATCGTAAGGTTGCTGAGTGTAGGGCTGCTGCCGTTTATAAGATAGATCCCATATTGACTGTTCCTGATAACAAAGTTACTCAATACAGTATCGGGCCCTTCGGCCGAGAAAAATGAGAACGCATACCCATAATTGATCTCTACGACCGCTGCGTCGGCGGCGCTCTTGACCGTTATCGCTTCGCCCAGGAAGCCAATTTCTTCGTTATAAACACCCGGCCAGACCAACACCGTATCGAAATCCTCCGCCGCATTGATACCACGCTGAATAGTTGCAAAGGCCGTCCCCCGGCTCAACCCGTCATTGGTATTATCACCGGTCGCACCGTCGACGTGATAAGTCTTGCCAACAGGAACCCCGCTTTGATAAAGCTCCTCAATTTCCCCGGCAGACAAAGCCCGGTCGTAAATACGAACATCGTCGATAGCGCCGTCGAATAAGGAATCTATCCCGTGACCACAACAATCATTCGCTCCTATTTTAAAATTATCGGGACTTATTGTTCCAAATGTTTCTGAGTCCGGCGTTCCACTGACGCCATTGACATAAACGTTCAAAATATTTCCTTCCCTGACACCCGCAACGTGATACCAGGTGTTTATTGTAAGAGCATCAGGATAAGATGCGATCGCGTTATTTCCAAGACTACCCACAATAAATTGAACATCACTATTATTATGTTGAAGTTGGAGTAGAATTTGATAGCCAATGTCAAGTGTGGAACGTCTATACACCGCAATGCCGTGAACGCCAAGAATTGTTCTTGTTTTGATCCAGGCAGAAAAGGTATAATTTGTTCCTAAATAGTTTTGGACGGTATCTGCCATATCCACATAATCATCCACGCCATCGAAGTCTAACGCACCACCGAGCTTGCCGGTTGTTGTGGTTGCACCGTAGATAGTCCCATCATTAGTCCCGGCTGAGTCGTACGCAACGCTCCCGCTGCCCTCGTCAAACTTCCAGTGTGCTATCAATCCCATCAATCCCGCCGTCTTCGTCTTAAAGCTCCAGACATCACCATAGTAATAATTACCGCCATCGATGGGCGGGGGCAACCGATAGGAGACCTCATCAACCCGCCAGTAGTACCATGTGTTTTCTGAGAGACCGGTCACTAATATGTTCGGCTCCGTCACAGTATCCAAAAATACCGGCGACTGATTGTAAGGATTGAAATTAGCATTGTTCACATCGTCAAAGTCAGTTCCAAAGTAAACATCATGCTCTTCAACGTCGAAGCCAGGTACCCAGGAAAGTAGAACAGTGGTGTCTATGCCCACGGCCCCATCAGGAGGATTGGGCGAAGAGGCCTTATAGTCCTGAATTGTAAACTCCCAGATATCGCCCGGGTACGTAGTGCCCAAAGCATCGGTTTCATCAACAGTCCAGTAGTATGTCATGCCTCGAACGAGAGTGTCATCAGCCGGGGGAACATTATGATTACCTACCATAAACGTGAACTCCCACCCCGGCATATGTCCGTACGGCGGTGGGCCAAGGTTCGCGTCCTGGGCGCGGCTTTCCACCTTGCTGTAATCATCGCTGAAGTAGCCCGTGTGCTTGACCGCGTTCGCTCCCGGAATGAAAATAAGCCTGGTCCATATGTTGTCTATGTCTATGTCACCGGGAATTACAGCTCCATCATCTGGAAATTCTGCCTGCGCCTTTCCGTTTATAACGGTAAAGCTCCAGACATCGCCATAGTAATACGAACCACCACCGATGGGCGGGGGCATGCGGCCGGAAATCTCATCTACCCGCCAGTAATAAGTAGTATTAAATACAAGAGAGGTTACTAATATGTTCGGCTCCGTCACAGTGCCAATATATTCTAATGGAAGATTCATGGGATTGTAGAGAGCATTGTTCACATCATCAAAGTCAGTGCCGAGGTAAACATCGTGCATTTCAACGCCGAAGCCAGGCAGCCATGAAAGGAGCACAGTGGTGTCTATGCCCACGGCCCCATCAGGCGGATTAGGCGCAAACGCCTTAAAGCCCTGAATACCAAACTCCCAGACATCACCTGAGTAAACATTGCCAAGAGCATCGGTCTCATCCACAGCCCAGTAGTACACTGTCTCTCGAACAAGAGTGTCATCAGCCGGGGGAACCGCAGGATTACCTGCAAAAAAAGTGTATTCCCACCCCGGTATATGTTCGTAAGGCGGTTGGCCAAGGTTCGCGTCCTGGGCGCGGCCGGTCACCTTGCTGTAATCATCGCTGAAGTAGCCCGTGTGCTTGACTGCGGTCGCTCCCGGAACGAAAATAAGCTTGGTCCATATGTTTGCCCCGGCTGTGTCGCCAACAATCATCTCGCCATCAGCCGGGAAATCGGCGGAGGCGTACGACCCATTCGCAGCTTCGAGGAAGATAGTTTGCCCCGCAAGAGCATACCCACACACAAGAATAACACTCAACATTGTCAAATTTATTTTTTTCTTTTCCGTTTTCATTTTTCGATCCCTTCCTTTTTCGAATAATTAATTATTATTTATCAATTCCAAAAGCCACGATATGCCTTCACTTCTTTCTGTCAGCGGCGCTTTACTGCTCGGCTCGGCAAATTCACTACCGATACTGTCAATATCCTGAAGGTAATCAAACTGTAATTGCCCCCCGGTATCACCGGAAAAGGTGATTGACTCAACAACGTCTTTTTCCATATCAATTGTATATATAATATTCCCGTCTTTGGTTTTCAGGACCACTTCCGCCTTGCCGCTGTTCTTGTTGTATCTTGTCTCGAACCATATCCTCTTTTGGGCCGCATCCCGCCTTACTGTATCTATTGTGTGCAGCCCCATCCACGGCCGGGAAAGACCGGCAAAGCAGGCTTCATTTACAGTATCTGCCCCCACCTTCAATTCCACCCACGGCCAATGCCTTCTACTGGCCGCGTATACAAACGGCACTCTCCCTCCGCCCCGGACCTCTTTGCCGTTAATCTGGCCTGTTATTTTAAAATACGTCCAGCCCCGCTTGTGCATCGGATCGCGATTATCTATAGTCGGCGTGTCCTTCGGCCAGTCACTTTGAAAATAGTCTTCGTCCATCACATTGTAGTGGCGGGTCATCCAGAAGTTACTCTGGCCGGCTTCTTTGGAACTGGCGATTACGAGCAGGCCGCTGTCCCTATTGGCAACGTATTCCATCTCTACGGACCTGCCTTCAACCCGGGAAAGAAAATCCGTCAATTCGGGCCGGTCCGTAGGCAGCCGCCACACACTCATGTCGCTGTGCCGGCAGCGAGAGCTTCTTATGGAAATAATATCTTTGTGATTGTAGTAGTTGGCATATTCATCCTGCAGCCATTGCCGGCCGGATTGTGTTATCTGCTGCATCATTACCGCTCCGCCCGCGCCTTCGGGAAAAAAATACCAATACTCCCCGCTCACCTGGCTCATCGATTCCGCTTGACCGGCAACGGGTAGTTCGATGACCTTGCTTTGCCCGGGTACAGCCGCTGTTTTTTCAGGACCCAATGTTGCCACCATAGTACCAACGGCCAATACCGAAGCCGTAGTCAGCGACAATACTGCTGTTTTACTAACCGCTATGGCTGCCAGAGAGGCCGGCATACCAACCTTGACGGCAGTCGCCATTACGGCCACTTTCGCAGCGGCCGCCTCACTCGGAGCTGTCATCTTCCCAAACAGGACCAAAGCCATCAGCAGCGAACCTTTGCCGAATCCACGGCGGGCAAGCTGCTTTTTGAGGGATTTTTTCGCCCGGTAGAACAACATTTGAGCAGCAAACTCACTACAACCCATCGTCTTTGCAATCTCGGAATACCCCATCTCGTCATAGCACCGCATGTTGATAACAGCCCTGTGCTCAGGCTTCAACTTTTGCATTGCAGCAAAAACAATTTCCTTTAATTCCTGACCGACCACGTTCGCTATTGCTGTCTGCCTCTGGCGCTGCACATCTCCGAGATCCGCAGCCGGCTTAGACAAGGTTCTTCGCTTGTGTTCTGCCCGGTGGTGACTGAATATCTTGTTAAGGGCTATCTTGAACAGCCAGGGCCAAAAGCGGTCGGCTTCTTTTAATTCATTTAATACCTCAAGCATTTTCAGTATACTCTCCTGTACAATATCCTCTGTCAGCTCATCTGATAGTGTATAGCGGTAAACATATGTGTATAGACGTTCCCTTACTGCCTCAGCCAGGCGATTCAGACATTCCTTATCACCAAGCTGTGCCTGTGTCACCAATTTGACATAATCGATATTCTTTTCCATTAAAAACTACTGTTAATAAAGATGCGCTGGGCGCCAAAAACTAACGGTTTTTTTTTGTTACTTTTCTTCGCAGAATTTTACTAATTATACCAGAATTTCACCAAATTTGTCTCTATCACCCCTTCATACTCGGCAACCTGTAAAATCAGCTTTATAATCTCAACAATTGGCAAGGTATAAGATTCCGGAATGGTCGAATTTAGATGCTTGTTCTGTCAAAACGGAGATTTTGAGAAAGCAGTCAAATCCGAGGACAATGGTCATTGACTAAACTACTCAAAATATGTTAATATAAATAGGTTTCGTGCAACTGATAACTACGATTTCAAGGCTTAAGGGTTACAGGGGCCCCTACAAAAGGTCGCAGAATGGGCACCCTCAAAGGTAAAACCGCGGCCAGTGGCCTAAAACATCATTGAGGAAGGATGATATAGATGCACATATTTGCGAAAACCTTGTTGTTATCAGTGATATTTATAGTATTTTTGGCCGGTTCGACTGGCGCCCAATCTCAACTCGTAGGTGATTTGAATAAGGATTACAGTGTTGATTGCAAAGACCTGCGGATATTTGCATGGCAGTGGTTGCACCCAGGCTGTTTTGTCCCTGGTTGCATTGCAGACTTAGATGGTGCTAATGGGGTAAACTTAGGCGACCTTGCCCTGCTCGCACAATACTGGCAGTTAGAAGAACCCCACCTGGTAATCAGTGAGTTCCTGGCGAGTAACGCCAGCCTCAAGCCGCCTCTTCCACCGAAGGAAGGCGACCTGCTGGACGGAGACGGCGAGTCCTCCGACTGGATCGAGATTTACAATCCGACGGGCACAACAGTCAATCTGGATGGCTGGTATCTGACTGACAATGATTCCAACCTGACCAAGTGGCAATTCCCGAACGGCCTCGAGGTTAAGTCCGGTGAGTTTCTGATTATCTTTGCCTCTGATAAGACGTATGAGAATAATCCGTATAATTACCCGTATCTTGATCCTGGGGGGGATTATCACACCAACTTCGAACTCAACCAGGAAGGAGATTATCTTGCCCTGGTAGCACCTGACGGCATGGCTGTCGTTCACGAATACACAGAGGAATATCCCCGACAGTTGACCGATGTTTCATACGGTCTGACACAGTATGGTGCAACGCTCGTGTCGGCGGGTGCGATGGCTTCCTATCATGTGCCCA
>JAUWLI010000375.1 GCA_030613765.1 Phycisphaerae bacterium | reverse complement strand
GCAACATGACATCACTCTGCAAGGCCTTCCTCGACCGCTGCATGACATTTCGCAAGAACAAACTTGCGCTAAGCAACAAGGTCGCCGGTGTTCTCGCTGTCGGCGGAGTGCGCAACGGAGGCCAGGAAATAACCATCCAGTCCGTACTGGCTGCCCTGCTCTGCCAAGAGATGATTATAGTTGGTAACGGCAGACCTACCGCACATATCGGCGCGACCGTCTGGAACAATGGCAAGACCCCCGTTACCGAGGACGAGTTCGGCATGGCAACCGCCAAAAATCTCGGACGCCGAGTTGCCGAAGTCGCTTTAAAGATAGCCGCCACCGGCTGAGTCAATACTAACATAACGTTAATGATAAACTAACCGCAACGAATGCTGTCTGCGCATAACGCCGTCCGGCGATATATGAAAGACAGCAAAAAGTCCAAGACCAGCGTATTCCTCAAGAAAATCTGTGGCTTGCTTGTCTTAATAGCCGGCCTTTACCTTATTTAATCACTAATTAAGCCCGTCTCCGGACTTTGCACATTCCTTATTGACATCTCCGGCTGCCCGCCTGTATAGTAACAAAAAGTAAATGGGTAAGTACGCCACAGGAAAAAGAAAACGCATATAACTAATGTTATTGGAGTCTATATGATGGACCCTGCAATCTTCAAAGCATACGATATAAGAGGCGTTTATCCCGACCAGCTCGATGAAGAAGCCGCGTGGAAAATCGGCTACGCCACAGCCCGGTTCCTGCGCTCCCTGCTGCGAGGTTACCAGAGAGGCCAGGCAAATGCCCAGTCCCTATGTGTCGGTCGTGACATGAGAACGCACAGCGAACGATTGGCCCAGGCCCTTATAGAAGGCATGAATGCCACAGGCACAAATGTAATTGACATAGGTATGATTGACACGCCGCAGATGTACTTTGCAATCAATCATCTCGGCACCTGTGGCGGCGTCCAGGTCACCGCTTCGCACAACCCGGCCAGGTATAACGGCTTCAAAATCTCAGGCCTCAAAGCAACACCTGTTGGAGCCGACACCGGATTAAAAGACATAGAGCACATCGCTTTGGCTTTGCCACACACTAAAGCCAATACCAAAACTTCGGTCCAGAATCTCGACTTGACCGAAGAATACAAAAATCATGTCCTCAAGTTCCTCCACCCCGGCAATAAAAACCTCAAAATCGCCGTTGATGCTTCCAATGGAATGGCGGGAAAAATGGTCCCCGCCGTCTTCAGCGACCTGCCGTTAGAAATCCTGCCGATTAACTTCGAGCACAAAGGAAAATTCACACACGAGCCCGACCCGCTCGTTGAAAAAAATCTCGCTCAGGTAAAAAGAACCGTTAAACAGGAAAACTGCGATTTCGGGCTTTGCTTTGATGGTGACGCCGACAGGATGATGATGGTCGACCAGACCGGTAAAAACATAAGTTGTGATTTGTTGACTGCCTTAATGGTGCCGTATTTCCTAAAAGTCAATCCCACGGCAAAGGTCGTTTATGATTTGCGCAGCAGTTGGGTTGTCGCCGAAGAGATTATCAAATATGGCGGCACACCGAGAAGAGAAAGGGTCGGTCACTCCTTCATGAAGAAGGCCATGCGCGATTCCCACGCCGTATTTGGCGGTGAGCTTTCCGGCCACTTCTATTATCGTGACAACTACTGCGCCGATTCGGCAGCTATCACCCTCGTCCACGTATTGAACATCGTAACCGAAACCACACTGCCGATAAGTCAGCTCATCCAGCCCCTGCGAAGGTACTGCCAAAGCGGAGAGATAAACTTCAAGGTGGAAAACAAGCAGGAAAAAATGGACGAGCTTGCAAAAAGATACAGTGACGCCAAAGTCGACTACATGGATGGTGTCACCGTGCAGTATAAAGACTTCTGGTTTAACTGTCGCCCCAGCAATACCGAACCGTTGCTCCGCCTGAATGTCGAAACAAAGACAAAAGACCTGCTGGACGAAATACTTGCTGAAATCAAAGAACAGCTCACAGCACCGACATGACATGAGCATCACTTACGAAAGAGCGATTCAGCTTTTCTGAAAAAGCTGTTTTTCCATGGAGACAATGATGGAAGTGTACACTAAGGCATATCAAACCCCGAATGGACTTGTTGAGGGCGTGCAGGCAAAATGGTCCGGATTTAATATCCTGTTGGTTACAGGCCCCAAAGGCTTCCTGGCCTGTCCCGCCATTGATGTCGAGGCCTGCCAGGGTTACGGCGTCGCCGCCGCGATTGTCGAAAGCACGCCGGACAACCCGATCAGCACACTCGACCGGTTCCCGAACAGAAAAGTTACAAAGGCAAACGAAAAAGCCCTGGCCCTCGGTATCAAAGAAGGGATGGATACTACTGACGCCTTTGCTCTTATCGCCTGAACTTATGTCTACTCGACCGAAAAACTTAAGAAGGAGGAGTCGCTTATGACTAAACATCACATATCACGACGTCAATTACTGGGCAGAACAGGTGCCGCTGTTGCCGCCATGACCACCACCGCAATCGGCGACAAAACAGCCAAAGCCGCCACCGCTCCCCCAGTGCCGTTCAAATATTGCCTCAACACCAGCACCATCCGCGGGCAAAAGCTCCCTTTGGATAAGGAAATCGAAATCGCCGCGAAGGCCGGCTACAAGGCCATCGAGCCCTGGGTACACAAAATCCACGAATACGCCGGGGCCGGCGGAAACCTAAAG
>JAUWLI010000314.1 GCA_030613765.1 Phycisphaerae bacterium | reverse complement strand
TTTTCCGCTCATATGCGGTCCTGTTACAAGTATACCATCGCCTGCTTTTGCGCCCAGGGCGATATCGTTAGGTACAAATGCGGTGCCGAGCATTGCGCCCACGACGGGATGCTTGCCCTCGTTTATAAGTAACTGGCCGCTGTCGATCATTTTTGGACGGATGTAGTTTCGACGCTTGGCCAGGTACGCGAGAGCGGTGAGACAATCGCACTGGGCGATAGTTTCGGCGAGAGCCTGCAATCGGCTGACATACTGGGCGGACTGACGGCGGACTTCTTCGAAGAGCTGCTGCTCTAATTCGAGGGCCTTTTCGTCGGCGCTGAGGGCCTGGGTTTCGTACTCCTTCAACTCATCTGTTATGTAGCGTTCAGCGTTTTTGATTGTTTGCTTTCGGACATAATCAGCCGGGACCTTATCGGCAACAGAACGGCTGACCTCTATATAGTAGCCGAACACTTTATTGTAGCCGATTCTCAGATTTCGTATGCCGGTTCGCTCGATTTGCTGCTTCTGATAATTGCGCAGCCAGCTTTGGCCGTCTTTTGAAATTGAGCGGAGGCGGTCAAGCTCTTCTGAAAAGCCGGCCCTTATGACGCCGCCATCGCGAAGATGTGAGGGACACTGCGGCTCGATTGCTGCTTCAAGCAGGTCGGCTAATTCGTCCATACTGTCGCACCGGCCGGCTAATTGTACAAGTAAATCGGAGGATAATTGCTCTAAAACTTCGCGCAGCTTTGGTATTCGGCGCAGTGTAACCGCAAGGGCCACCAGGTCCCTCGGAGTCGCCCTGAATGTGCAGATGCGGGCCGCGATTCGTTCCGGGTCGGATACAGCCGCAAGTAATTTGCGAATGTCGACCAGCTTTGTATCTTTCTCTTTTAATTCTTCGACGGCATCCTGACGCAGCTCTATGGATGAGAGGTCGCAGAGGGGCATACAGAGCCATGACCTGAACTTGCGAGCGCCCATGCCGGTCAGTGTTTCATCGAGGCATTCGAGCAGCGAGCCCTTTTGGGTTTCAGTGCGAATTGTTCGAAGGACTTCCAGACTTCGCAGCGTGGCCGGGTCGATTTGCAGGAATTTTTTGCGATTGATTTTTTTCAGGCTCTGGATGTGGCCGAGCGTGGTCTTTTGTGTTTCGTTCAGGTATTCGATGATGGCACCGGCAGGAGGAATGAGGCCATCCTCGCCGTCGCTGATACCGAAACCTTCGAGGGTAGCGGTGCCGAAATGCTTTAGAAGGCGCTGTCTTGCCTGATATGGGTCGAAATACCAGGCGGGACGCTCGGTTACGATGGAGCGGGTAAGCTGCTCGACATCTGCGGCGAGCTTTCTTGTCTCGGCTTCAAATAGTTCGCCTCGCCTGTCGGGCAGCAGACACTCTGCCGGGGAGAGGCGCAGCAGCTCATCGAGCAGTTTTTCTTCGGGCAGGTCTTGGACGAAGAAGTGGCCGGTGGAAATGTCGACCCAGCTAATAGCGGCCTGGTGTTTTGTCCCCAGACCTACCGCACAGAGGAAATTGTCCTCTTTGGCATCGAGCAACATATCGTCGGTGAGCGTGCCCGGCGTGACGACCCGCACGACGTCACGTTTGACGACGCCCTTTGCGGTTTTTGGGTCCTCGACCTGCTCGCAGACAGCGACCCTGTAGCCGGCCTGAATCATTTTTTTCAGGTATCCATCGACGGCGTGATATGGTACGCCGGCCAGCGGGATGGGATTGCTGCCTTTGCTTCGGCTGGTGAGTGTCAGGCCGCAGACACGTGAGCAGGTCCTGGCATCGTCGTAGAAGGTCTCGTAGAAATCGCCCATGCGAAAAAACAGTATGCAGTCAGGGTATTTCTGCTTGAACCTTGCGAACTGCTTCATCGCAGGCGTTAGTTTTCCATTTGTGGCGGCCATAGTGCAAGATTATACAGGAAGTTGGCCGTTTAACAACTCTGTTATGATTGAGGTTGCCTGCTCTTTGGATTCGGCGTTTTTGAGTTGTTTCAGGAGGCTTTCCTGCCGGTCTGTAAAGCAGACAGCGGTGTGCAGGTCAAAATCGGCTACGCCGGCAAGCTGCTGGATTTTTCCCGTGAGATCTTCGATACCGGTCTCGAATTTTGCGCTTATCTGCACTGTATTCGCCAAAATCTTCGGCAATTTGCCGGTATCGAGCTTCGCGGGCAGGTCGGATTTGTTCAAGACCGTCAATAGTTTTTTGCCTGTGTTTTTTTCAAGAAGCCGGGCGTCAATCCGGTCAACAGGCCGGCTGTTATCCAAAACGAGCAAAACCAGGTCCACATCTTCTAAAATCTGGGCGGTTTTTTGCTGAGATGCTTTTTCAACAACATGTTCAGGCGCTGCTGCAAGCTCTTCATCCAGACCTGCGGTATCAATCAGCTCTATTGAAAGCGGACCAATTTTGCATCGAGCCAAGACCCAATCCCGTGTTGTGCCTTTGATGTCGGTTACTATTGCTTTCTGTCTGCCCGCAAGGCAGTTTAACAGTGTGCTTTTGCCGGTGTTTGGCGGGCCGACTATTGCGGCTTTACAGCCGGTAATAATCAGTTTCGCTGTCCGGCTTTTTTTAAGTATACACCCAGCATCATTTTTGATTTGGTCAATAGATATTTCGTTTATGTTCTCCAGCCATTCTGCTATCTTTTCGCTTAGGCCGGCCTCGATTTGGTTTGCGATTAATTTTGTACCCTCAAGCGTTCTGGCCCCGGGTTGGGTAAGTTTGGCTTCAAGTTCTATTGTATTGATGTGTTTTTGTGCGGCCAGGGTTTTGGTTAAAAGCTGGTCTGCGGTCAGTAGAGTGACGCCCTGCTGCCGGAGCAATTGCATTATCATCTCGTTGATAAGGGGATTACCGTGACAGTGAATGGCGAAAGTTTCGGGGCCTTCGCAGCCGATTACAACCTCGTCGACAGTCTCTTCTGCATCGACGATTGTGCCGAGAAGAATTTTGCCGGTTTGATAAGTTGCCTGTATATCCGGCGCGGGCTTGAATATCTTTTTTATGACGGCTTCGGCAGTGTCACCAAAGACATGAATGGTTGATATTGCGCCGGTCCCTTTGCCGGTCATTACTGCAGCGAAAGCAGTCATAGGTTAGATGACCTGCTCCATTTTTTCTTCGATATATTTTTTGTAGGCCAGAAAGATGCCTTTTATGACGAGGTCCGGCACGTAGGAATCAATAAACTCGCAGTCATCCTTGATAATTTCCGCCGCTGAGCCTGTAAGTACGGTGTGGGGCCATTTTCCGAGATTCTCTGCATAACGCCTTACAACCTCCTGCACTGTTGCGACAGCCGAATAATACAGTCCGCAGTTTATGGCCTCGGTTGTATTTTTCCCGTAGGGCACCTTCGGCCTAGTGATTTTTACTTTTGGCAACTGAGCGGTGTGTTCTTCAAGCGCGCTTGCACCGATATCAAGACCCGGACAGATGGCGCCTCCAAGAAAAATACCTTTATCATCAACGAGGTCAATGGTGATAGCTGTGCCGACATCTGCAACGGCTACCGCATCTTTTACAACGGCGTAAGCAGCGGCGGCGGAGACTACTCTGTCTGTGCCGATCTTGTCCGGCTCATCCACCCAAAGGGTCATTGGCAGAGGTATATCCTGGCCTACAATGTGCACCTTTTCGTCGAGATTGTCCTTTACTATTTCCCGGATGAGTTGGGTCCAGTCGGGTTTTACGCTGCAAACAACGATAAC
>JAUWLI010000145.1 GCA_030613765.1 Phycisphaerae bacterium | reverse complement strand
CAATTTCTTGTCGTAATCGGTCGGGACAATATCTTCATACTTCGGGAAGTTGCCTTCGACAAGATTCGAGCTTATCACCACGTCGGCACAGCTAAACAGTATCTGGTTATCGACAAGTTTGACTGCAACCTTGTCCTTGTCGTGTGAGCCGATTTTATCCAGGAGGGCCATTGTCTTGGCGGGTACTATTATCTTTGTTGCCGCTATTTTTTCATCCGGTGCCGAAGCCAGGTTAATCCTGCAGCGTGCCAGTCTTCTGCCGTCGGTGGCAACTAACATCAGCTTTTTGCCCTTAATCTCCCACAGCACACCATTAATTGCGTAGCGGCTGCTTTCCCTTGCGGTGGCGAACAAACACTGGTCATTTCCGGCCTGAAGATTACTCAAAGCAATCTGGACATTAGCATCGCCGTCGAAGCCCGGGACGGTGGGGTACTGGCCGGGCTCCTGACCATAAATCGTAAAGTGGCTGTCTGCTCCTCTTATCTGGCAGGTCCCTTCGGCAGCTTCCAATGACAGGACCTCGTCAACACTTTCTCGCACAATGGCAGCCAGCCTGTCTGCCGGGACAACCACCTCTCCGGCCTCTTCAACCTGTACCCCATGGACAAGGCAGTTGATGCCAATCTCAAGGTCTGTAGCGCAAATCCGAGCCTCTTTCTCGCCGGTTGTGATTTGAACACAGCGCAGTATTGGCTTGGGTGTTCGGCTTGGCACCACGGATGTCAGCAGGCCTAAAACCTCGGAAAGTGCCGCTCTATTAAAATTTACTTTCATAATGAACCTCTGTGTCAAAATGCCAAAAGTGTTAGAATTCGAACCTTCAAATCCCAAAAATACGGCTGTAGTTTACACTATAAATCATACGTTAACAATCTTTTTTCAGAAAAAAGCACATCTGAAGTGCCGGTCATGTCATTACATAGATTTAAGCCCTGCCAGTGGGGCCCGAACCGAAAAAAAACCGTAGCACAGTATTGCTCAGACAATCGTTCTACGGCATACTGGCAGGCTATGCAGACACCAATGATGCCGAGCGTCAGTGTGTTGATCCTGCAATGAGGCATGTTGCAGGCGGTAGAACTATAGAGTCGAAATTGAGATGGAGTTTTGGTATTATAGGGCTTGAATAATACAGGAGTGTTTCAGGAAAAGTGCCAAAGCGCGCAGGAGCAACGTTTGTGAAGACAAATGGGAAATATCAGATGATACAGCGAGGTTTCTTACAGAAGGCAGGGGCTTGTGTTGTGGTCTCCCTGTTGCTGGTTGGGAATGTATGTTCGCTGGAGCGGATTCGGTATAATCATGACGGACTCGTTGTCGATCTGGGCGTGGGGCTTTGGGCCTGGCCCATGCCCATGGATTGGGACGGCGACGGCGATTTGGACCTTGTGGTTTCCTGCCCGGACGTTCCTTTCAATGGTATTTATCTATTCGAAAATCCTGGAGGTGGCGGGAATATCCCTGTCTTTAAGCCGCCAGTGCGAATAGGGGGTGGGCAGAGCAATATTCGCGTCAGTTATGTTGGCGGCAAGCCGCGGGTCTTAACGCCGAGTAGGGAGTGGCTTGATTTTCTCGGAAAGGGATTTTCTGCTACGCGGAAGATCGAGATCGACAAGATAAATCCCGGCCCGGGGCGAATACGTGCCAATCAATGGCATTATCTGGATTATGATGGCGACGGAGCACTCGACATCTATATCGGCATCGGGTATTGGGGCGATTACGGCTGGGACAATGCATACGATGCTAAAGGCCAGTGGCAGCGAGGCCCGCTCCGCGGCTATGTCTATTTAGTGCGCAATAAGGGTACGACAGAGAAGCCGGATTACGAAACGCCGGCTAAGATTCAAGCCGGAGGAAAGCCGATGGACGTCTATGGTATGCCGTCGCCAAATTTTGTTGATTTCGACGGCGATAGCGACCTCGATTTGATTTGCGGCGAATTCCTCGACGCTTTTACATACTTCGAGAATATCGGCACACGGAATAAGCCACGCTATTCGGCCGGTCGCAAGTTGTCCGGCAAGGGCAGGCATATCGCAATGGACCTTCAGATGGTTACGCCGACGGCGATTGATTGGGATAGTGACGGCGATACGGACCTCATTTGCGGCGATGAGGACGGCAGGGTCGCTTTGATCGAGAATACGGGCAAAGTAGTCGCCCGGATACCGCAGTTTTTGGCCCCGAAGTACTTTCAGCAGGAAGCTCACGATGTGAAGTTCGGCGCACTGGTTACCCCGGTGAGTGTGGATTGGGACGGTGACGATGACGAGGACCTTATCTGCGGCAACACGGCCGGGTACGTCGGCTTCATCGAGAATCTTAGCGGGGGAAATCCTCCGAAGTGGGCGGCGCCTGTGCGGCTTAAGGCGGGCGAGAAGACTATCCGCATCCAGGCCGGCCCGAACGGGTCTATTCAAGGACCCTGCGAAGCGAAATGGGGCTATACAACTTTAAGCGTTGCGGACTGGGATCACGACGGGCTGCTTGATCTTGTGGTTAACTCGATATGGGGGAAAGTGATTTGGTTCCGTAATATCGGGAGTAAACACAAGCCCAAACTCGCCGCAGCCGAACCGGTCGAAGTCCAATGGCAGGGCAAACCGCCAATGCCGTCATGGAACTGGTGGAATCCGAAACCAGAAGAGCTGGTGACACAGTGGCGCACAACTCCGGCTGTTATCGACTGGGATAAAGACGGTCTCAACGATCTGGTGATGCTCGACCACGAAGGCTATTTGGCTCTGTTCCGGCGGACGCGTAGAGACGGCCGGATTGTACTGTTGGGCGGACGGCGCGTTTTTCGAGGTGGCGTGTATGACAGCAGGCATCGCTCGAAGGGAAAGGGTCTGCTACGGCTTAACAACGGCTCGGCAGGCGGGAGCGGACGGAGGAAACTATGTATCCTCGATTGGAACGGGGATGGAAGATACGACCTGCTTGTCAACAGCGAAAATGTTAACCTGCTGATCAATTCCTCGCAGAACGGGCCGTACTGGCAGTTCACCGATATGGGGCCGCTGTCCGACCACAAGCTCGCAGGGCATACCACCAGCCCGACGACCGTGGATTGGGACGGCGACGGGGTGCGGGATTTGCTTGTCGGTGCTGAGGACGGATATCTCTACTACGCCGAGAGAGATTAAGAAGGGGCAAGGAAAGCCGTTTTTGCGGTTATAATGGCTTCAGGGGGGAAAAAGCAGGGGCCGATAACTTTTTTGCCGGAATTGCGGATAGCGAATCAGAGCAATTACAAAAACAAAAAGGTAATAGACATTTACGAATTTTCTCGGTGAAACTGTTCCGTAGATTTGGATCGTGTGCCGAAAGATCCAGTATACCAAGTATCTTCATAACATCGCGAAGAAGCTCTTTCAGAGGTTTCCAAGAATTCACCGAAGCATTAGGATCTTTCTTAAAATATAAGCATATGTTGTCATCCTTTGCGGACAACTTAACTGTTTTCATGTTGAAGCAATTCCTGCGGATCTTATCGTACCGCCAGCCACCTGTTACAATGAAATGGTATAGTGGCAAAGAGCGGGTTCCAAAACCACCGGGACTTGAAAAGGGCCGCAGATTCGGCGTCGGCATCCACTTCGTGGGCGACAAAGGCGTCATCATGTGTGGCGGCTGGGCCGGAGCCCCACGTATTGTTCCTGAAACAAAAATGAAGGCCTACAAGCGACCTCCGAAGGTCATCCCCCGTCTCAGGGGACATCATAAGGGTTGGATTGACGCCATCAAGAGCAATAAGCAGGTCCATGGCGGTTTTGACTACTCCGGACCAATGACTGAAACAGTGTTGCTCGGTGCCGTCGTGCTGCGTACCGGAAAGAAAATACTTCGGGATGGGCCGAACATGAAGGCCACCAACGCACCGGAAGCGGACAAGTATATCAAGCCTGCGTTTCGTGAAGGCTGGAGTTTGTAGTTCCTCGGGCCTTAAGAGCGGCTGTTGGGTTGAATAGTCTGGGACTTGGATCGGGATTCGACGGTTCGACTACATTAGAGATTACCGATAAAAGTCGATGTTTGTGCTACGGGAAAATTCAGCAGTCGTGGCACAAAACGATAGTTAGTTCGGGGCCCCAAACGCAAATAGTACGTCTGGGACCCCGAACATGTGCTTTGCTGCTGCTCATCTCATAGCCGGCCTATTTACGGCGGGTCTGGATTTGCATGTTCTTATCGTATTCCATCGTAAAGCTGTAGTTTACAACAGTTGCGCTCTCGTCGAGGGTATTGGGCGGCAAGTTCAGGTCCCAGCGTAAAATGCCCTTTTTGCGGGCGGTACGCAGGTACTCGTTGTCTTTGCTCAATTGGGGCTCGGTTTTAACAAGCTCTATTTTGATGGAAGAATCTTCCGTGTATCCCAAACGGTCGAGCAATTGCAATTCGACCTCGGTATTTTTGTAGTTACTCAGTGCGATACGGTAATTATAGGTGTCGATACGGTTTCCACCCTGAATTCTTGTCTTCTTATCTTCAAGCTCTCGGGCTACCTGGACCTGGGAATCTATGCCGAAGCCGGCGGTCAGTTTCTCGCCGATAGTAACCAGCGGCAACTGGCTGTTGCCGACGAATTCACCATTGCGGAAGACACTGGCCTGGCCGGGCAGGAGAATCGTTTCGCTCTTGTTAAGCAGCTCGGCTTGCAGGTAGACATAATCAGTAAGTAAAGGTGTGGCAATGAGCGTGAAATCAGCTTTGGCCGAAACAGAAGCGATAGTAACGAGCTGCTGGTCGCTTCGGCTGGGCAGGCTGAGTTTGCCGGGCAGTTTGTATGTTGCGCTGACTCCCTCTTTACGAGCGACAACAGCCAACTGCTTTTGGAACTCTTTTACCTGCTGACCAGTGGCCTGAAGGACAAAGCTCTGGTTGGAAAATGCCGCTGTATTAAGGGCTACATTGGCACCTATACCCATTTTGAGATTGGCTTTGCGTGATTGTACCTGCTTTCGAACATTCTCAAGCTGTATAAAGACTTGTTGTTCGGCCTGTTGGGTCGGTACAGGAGCAGAAAGGCTCACAAGCATTGGGTCAAGGACCGGTGGTGCGGAGACCATAGTCGGCTCGGCCGTGGAAAGGTTCAAAGCAACTCCATCCCAATTTTCGCCGCTGGTCTGGTTGACTACTGCGTTGTATTCAATTAGAACATCTGACTTTTTGGGATTGGCGCGCAGGTTGTACTGGGGGATCCAATTAGCACCGTTTACCAGATAGCTCAAATCTATAGCGGTCTTTTTCTTAGCTGTGTTACTTACGTACAGGACCGCTTCGCGCTCCGTTCGAGAACGACCGGCGTCGAGTTCTTTGCGTTTGCGAGTAAGTAATTCCAGCTCCTTTTTCAATTGAGCGATTTTGTCTTCGAGTTCCATATTATGCTTATGATACTCAAGGCCCTTTTCTTCTATGAGGCCGGTAAGGCTTTCAATAGGCTCAAAAGTTAACAAACCCCTATTAAGGTCGCTTTTAGCTGCCGCAATGGTAAAGTCTTTGAGCTTCGCGAACATCTCCCACTGCAGTTTAAAATGATTATGGTCGTTCTCAGCGTATTTAAGTTGGTGTTTTACATCCTCAATACTGGCATCGAGCTTTTTGACTTCTTCCCGCGTATCTTCCCTGACCGCTTTCTCCCGAAACCTTACGCTGAGGACCTTGATGTCGCCTGAGGTCTGTGCGTAAAGGCTTTCTGGAACGATTTTGGCCGGCAGGCCTGTGACGATTAGCTCAGAAGTGCCCGCCGGCAAATCAACATTGATCCTGCGTGTCACCAGTGCCTGGCCGCGGTAAACCGTCACCTTTGAGATGGCCCCGGTTGTTGTCTGCACATCAGCAAAAGCAGTTGAAGTCGCCAGGACAATTACCGCAAGTGTTAGTATTAGGGTTTTCTTTTTCATTTTGTGCTCCTTTCAAAAGTTTTTTTTAGAAACAGGTTAGCCTAATCAACTTGTACGGGCGGTTCGCGAACCGCCCCTACTGGCGCCAGAAGTAATGCCACTTGTACTCCAGCTCAACGCTCTTTCCGGGTTCGAGTTCGTATTTCCAAGTTACGCGGCCAACGGCGTTGAAATGGTACCACCAGTGTGGCCAATTGTACCAGTTCCACCAGAATGGCAAACCGTCTGAGGTCATCCATTCACCCTCATGTCTGCCGAGGTGCTCGATTGCACCTTTGTGGGTGGCACTATCGATGTGGCCCAGGACGGATCGCCGGATTTCCAAATCGACAGTTTCGGTGCGGCGGTTTGTCAAGTGGATGGTCCCGGTTAGATTACTCCGGGCATAAGTATAGCCGTCCCATTTAGTTGCATTGGGTACGCGGTCGGTTTCCTTGTCAAGCTTTTCGACAGCGATGTCCACAGCAGTGGTCAGCTCAAGGTCACTCGATGCGCCGACAGCGGTGTATGTCATCATACCCTGTGCAATGACGCGGCCTTGACGAAGTATCAGTGCCGGAGCAGTCGTCAACGGACATTTTGCGTTATTGGCAAGGCGTATCTTGTGCATTACCTTTGGCGCATGATAAAGCTGTGCCAGTTTGGCATGCTGGTCATTGTTGAAGCGGTGCCGAACCTCCGGCGGCGGCCCGAATGGAAGGTCGAGCATGAAAACGTCCCGATACTCCAGCTTGTATTCGGCCACCGGCACAACCATCCGCTGACCTTTCTTCAAGGTTATATGCTCGAGCGTAAAGACGTACAGGTCCTCATTCTTGCCGGAGCCGACAACGTCGGGGCCAACGTCGAGCACCTCATTGCCGCCCGAGACTTCAGTGCGACGTACAGGCGTCGCTGTTTGGCTCATAATCATATTGGAAAAGGCGTAGGCGGTTCGACTGTCGCGGCGGAAATGACTCGAGAGTTGTGCGACTGTTTGTTGCAGCGAGATTGGGTCGGGCGTTTTCTCAAATGCAAACTTAGGTACACCAATCACAAGGTGGGCCTTGACGTCTTCGACATCCGTTAATTCGTTGATGATGGTCGCTTGAAGTTTGACGATGGCGTTTCCCTTGCCATCGATATCGACTCGATAATTGGGAATCCAACGGATACCTCGTTGAACATAGACCATGCCGACGTCTGCGGACTGTTCAGACTTGCGTTTACCCCAGTCAAGATTGAGCGTCATTATATTTCGGAATTCCTCGTCTGCCCGTTGCAGTCTGGGTTCATCAAGAAATGTTACCTCCTTAATACTTTCGATAGGAACAGCTTTAACACCACCTTCAAATTTCAGCAAGACAATACTGCCCCGCTGCGGCAACTTGTCCGGACTTCCCGGAGGACTGATGCGACTGAGTTC
>JAUWLI010000071.1 GCA_030613765.1 Phycisphaerae bacterium | reverse complement strand
GCTTTCTTTAGCGGGGTGTATTGTATTTGGCGTTCTGGCGTTTGTTGGGATCACGGTTTTTCCGAGCAGGGTAGTGGGGATTCTTAGGAGCATTGCGGCCGGTTTCGCAGAGCGTGGCGGGGCCGTGGTTGACGGAATCGGTCGGACAATATCAATAGAGGCTATCAGGAGTGAGTGGCAAATGTATACGATCCTTGCGCTGGTGCTTGGGTTTGCCTTTTATTGTATTGTTGATATGTTAGTGGGCGACAGATTAAGGACAGCGTGAAGAGTAGGGGGGTATTAAATGCGGAGAGTAGTTTCACGGCGGTGATATGTCAGCGTTTTCGACGGCGATAGAGGATTAAAAAGACCAAGATCGCCGTGACGATAACGATTACCATTACTTCACCTTGACCAAAGAGTACACCAAGCATGGCGATTTTGTCTTCCTGATTTATCACGTCTTGTTTTTGTTCTTCGTATCGAACATCAAGCACGAGTCTATCTTTACGGTCCTTTTATGTCAAGCGGGCAGGAGAAAATATCTCGTTGTTCGTATCTCGTGTTGTGTCATGAAATATTAAAAATGTGTGAGTAATTTGCTCTCTTTGCGCATAATACATAGTAGAAACTGGTACCAGAATCGTGAGTTTGTAAAAGTGGCTGATCAGTCTAAACAACAAGATTGGGCGTGGGTATCTGCAGGCGATGCAGATATGTGGCGGGAATTCCTAAACCGGGAGATACCACAGCTTTACGGTATGTTTATGCGGCGATGGCCGAATCCAGCGCTGGCGGAAGAATTGGTGCAAAAGACGGTTTTTGACGCTGTGCGGGGACGTGACAGCTATGATCCGACGAAGGGCAGCGGCGAAGAATGGATTTTCGGCATCGCGCGGAACAATATCCGGCTGGAGATGAGAAAGCGGGCGAGCCAGCCCAGTGTTGACGGCGATATCAGCGGCTACATAGAGACAATTGACAGTGAGCCGTTGCCGGACGAAGTGCTCGAACAGAAAGAAACGGCAGCGGTTGTCAAGGCGGCATTGGCAAGATTGGCAAGTAAAGAGCAAGCGGCGTTGAGAGCCAAGTATGTCGAAGGACTTTCAGCGCGTGATATTGGCCGGCGGTTGGGAGTTACCGAAAAGGCTGTGCACAGCTTGTTGTATCGGGCGAGGATTTCTCTTCGCCGGGAGCTTGAACGAATGGCACCGTCGGACAAGAAGGGATAAAAATTATGAAACCTAAAGAAAACAATTTGGAAAAGAATATCTCGCGGTTAGTGAAACTGGCCGGCGATGCAGATAAACCCAGCGGGGCATTTGTCGATTCGGTTATGGAGGATGCTCTTGATGAACTCAAGACGCCAGGGGCTGGAGCCAAGCGAGAGAATAGAGATAAATTGGCAAAAAGTAAATGGCCTAAGATATTTGCTTATGCGGCATCCATTCTTATTATCTGTGGTCTGGTAATTGAGTTAACGATGCCAAGCCTCCAGCGTGTGCGTGAAAGGAGAATCAGTAAGGCGCGACTCAGTGCAAGAACAGCTAATCTTGAAAATCAAGTATCCGGTAAACGAGTGACAGGGAGAACGGTTTCCTCGGACGCATCGTCGCCAAAATCGGACAAATCGACAGCTTTTCATGATGCAGTGAGGTATTTAGGATCTGATGTAAGGTATAGGAAAGAACATGAAGTTGTTGCTCTCGGGACGCGTGAATCGAGAGCGAGAGTTTCGCTGATTGCTGCCTGCAAGCCGCCTGAGCGTGGTCCGGGCGGTTATCCCATGGCGCATGGGGGGACGACACCGCCGAACGGTGAGGATGTGGATGGGATGTTCTTTAAGAACTACGGTGTTAATCCATTTGTCGATACCGAAGATGACCATCTGTCTACTTTCGCGACGGATGTCGATACGGGCAGCTATACGGTTGTCCGGCGGTATCTGCATGATGGCCATCTTCCGCCGGAAAAGGCGGTGAGGGTTGAGGAGTTTGTCAATTATTTCAATTACGGCTATGTCGCTCCGCAGGAAGAAAACTTTGCGGTTTATGCAGAAGCTGCGCCGTGGAGGTTCGGGACCGGTCGGAAGAACAGCTACCTGCTTCGGCTTGGACTGAAGGGAAAGCAGGTGAGCGAGGAAAACCGCAAGCCAGCGATTTTGACGTTTGTAATCGATGTTTCGGGATCGATGAAACGGGAAAACCGGCTGGGACTGGTCAAGCGAAGCCTTCGGATGCTGGTCGAGAGGTTGAGAGGAGAAGACCGGATAGGGATTGCAGTTTACGGCAGCCGAGGAAGGAAAGTGATGGACCATCGCGGACTTTATGAGAAGGCCGAGATTCTTGCGACAATCGAATCGCTTGAGGCCGGCGGCTCAACATTCGCCGAAGAAGGCATTCGCATCGGTTACGAAATGGCTGAAAATGCCTACAGAAGGGGATACATCAACAGGGTCATACTTTGCTCAGACGGCGTAGCCAATGTTGGGCAGACCGGAGCCGATGATATTTTAGAGATTATCAAGAAAAAGGCAGAGAAAGGGATTACACTTTCGGCTATCGGTTTTGGGATGGGCAATTATAACGATGTGCTTCTGGAAAGACTTGGCGATAAGGGCAATGGGCACTACGTTTATATTGATACTATTGCCGAGGCAAAAAGGGTATTCGAGGACAACCTTACAGGCACTTTGCAGGTCATCGGCAGGGACGTCAAAATACAGGTTGATTTCAATCCAAAGGTTGTGCGAAGCTACCGGCTGATAGGCTACGAGAACCGCGATGTTCCTGATGAGAAGTTCCGCGATGACAAGTATGACGGCGGTGAAATAGGAGCAGGGCATTCGGTAACGGCCCTTTATGAATTGAAGTTGTGGCCAGGCAGGGAAGGCACTGTCGCGACCACTTATGTTCGCTATAAACATGCTGATACCAGCGCAGTAACCGAATTCAAAAGTCATATAGCTGTTGAAGATTTCGATAGAAATTTTGATGGTTCAAGCAGCGAGTTTAAGCTTGCCGCGGCTGTTACCGAATTTGCTGAGATTCTTCGTAAAAGTTACTGGGCCAAAGGGGCAACACTCGATAGAGTCCTTGAACGTGCCCAGCAGCTCAGCAGGGAGTTCGAAGGAGACGGCGATGTGATTGAACTTGTTGATTTGATATCGAAGGCGGAGCGGTTGATGAAGAATGTGGAAGTTGAGCCATACGAGGTTGAGCCCTTAGATAGTGGAGAGAGTGAAGACGAATTCCTGCGGCGGTAGCTGGAAAATATTAACGCGAAAGATTGGAAAGGCCTGTCTTGTGGCAGGTCTTTTTGTTTTGGAATGCTGATAGAGTTAAAAGGTTATTTTGAATTCCATGTATTGGGGGTCAATGGGGATTTCTTCGATTTGTGTATCTCTTATGTAGCCGGGAAAGGATTCTTCAATGTCTCGGATGCAATTGTCTATATTCGAATCAGGGCCCTGGGCAAGCATCTGGACAGTACCATCAGGACAGTTGCGGACACAACCGGTCAGCTTATGACGGTTGGCTATGTGAAAAGCAGTGAAGCGAAAGCCGACACCCTGGACTCGGCCGATAAAAATTATATGTTTGGCTGTCTGGCTCATTTTCCATTGTATGTTAAACCAGGTCGGTTCTTCCTGCAAGTGTTCGTTTTATCTGTGGACAATAGCTACAGAGATTAAGGTTCACTGAGAGCGAAAAGTCGAGTATAATCTTTCGTTTTGGGAAGTGCTTGTTAATTATGGAAAGAAGGACAAAAAAACAAATAGAGAGAGACGAGCAGATTTATCAACTTACGACGCTTGTTGCGGGGGATGTTTCGCTTCAAGAGGTGCTGGATAAGCTTGCTGAAGCGGCTGTGAAGATTACCGGCGTCAAGGCCTGCTCGATTCGCCTGCTTGATGAAGAGGCTGGCGACTTGAGGATGCGAAGTACGTATGGGCTCAGCGAAGAGTATCGTAATAAGGGGGTGGTTTCGAAACACGATTCGGTGATTAAGGCTGCTTTTGCGGGTAAAGCGGTGGTTTTGGATGATATGCGGGTTGATGGGCGGGTGAAATATAAGGAGGCGGCCATCAAGGAGGGACTCGTCAGCCAGCTTACTGTTGTCATGCAATTCAGGAGGAAGGCCATCGGTGTGCTTCGTCTTTATAGTCCTAAGCCCAAGCGCTTTGACCAGGATGATATTGGTGTTGCAAGGGCGGTTGCTTCGCAGTGTGCTGCTGCGATAACAAACGCCAAGCTTTATGCAGAAGCTATTGAAGGGGCGCGCGTCGCCGAACAGATGCGGTTAGCCGGGATTGTTCAGCGGAGAATGATTCCTGAGAAGGCCCCTCTGGTACCGGGTTTAGATGTAGCTGCTGCTTATATTCCCTGTTTTGATGTCGGCGGTGACCTTTACAATTTTCATCAAATAGGAAACGACTGTATTGTTGTGACGATTGCTGATGTGATGGGAAAAGGCATTCCTGCTGCGCTTATGATGAGTTCCTTTCGAGGTGCTGTGCAGGCTTACGCCGGCACTGAAGCGGCCCCAAAAGTGGCGCCTAAAGATATTATTAATAAAATCAATAAGATGGCGTGTGGTGAATGCAGGGATGGCGAGTTTATCACGTTCTTTTTTGCAGTTATTTGCGTTGGAGATATGACAATAACCTATTGCAATTGTGGACATGAGCCGCCGGTACTGATAAGAGGTGGGCAAATTACAGCATTGGAAAAAGGCGGACTTGTGCTTGGAGTCGATCCGCAAGCTGAATATGGGATTGAAACTTTACAGTTGAAAGACGGTGATTCTTTGTTGCTTTACAGCGATGGGCTGATTGACGCAGCCAACTTTGACGGTGAATTCTGGGGCAGGGAAAGGATGCTCGAAACTGCGAAGAAATTTGCCGTAGGTTCAGCAGAACAGATGGTTAAAAATATCTTAGGGTATAGAAGACGGTTTGTGGGGCTTGCCAGTCAGTGTGATGATACAAGTATTATTGTTGTCAAAGTTGATGAATCAGAAAAAAATTGATTTTATGAAATAAGTTGTTTTTGAGATGGCGAATTTGGTTATTACAATCGATGGTCCTGCCGCCAGTGGTAAGAGCACTGTGGCCCGGCTGCTGGCTGAAAGACTCGGTGCGAGCTTCCTTGATACCGGTGCAATGTATCGGGCAGTTACGTTGGCTGCAATTGAGGCCGGCGTCAATATGAGTGATGAGGAAAAGCTGCTTGTTGTTTTGGATAATCGGAAGTTTCGTTTTGCTGTTAGAGAAGGCAAGATGGTGGTTTCCATCGATGGACTTGATGTTACCGAGCAAATACGTCGGCAGGAAGTTACGGTTAATGCCCGGTATGTTGCCTCGGCGGCGAAACTGCGGGAAAAGTTAGTTGAAATGCAAAGGCAATTTGCGGCAAGAGAGAAAAAAATAGTTGCCGAGGGAAGAGACCAGGGCACCGTGGCATTTCCCGATGCCGGTGTAAAATTTTATCTGACAGCTGAAGCCGGCGAGAGGGCGAAGAGAAGGCAGATTGACCTGAGGGCCAAAGGCAGTAGTGAAAATCTTGAGCAGATACAAAATGCCATAGAAGAAAGAGACAAAAGCGACGAGGACAGAGCAGTCGGACCTTTAAGGCCGGCTGAAGATGCTATTGTTGTCGACACCACCGATTTGAGTATTGAAAAGGTTGTAGAAAAACTTTTGCATTTCGTGGAAGAAAAATGCCTGAAAAGAAACCAAAAATGAGATGGTTCCGGTTTGTACGCTGGTGCTGCAAGGTTTTTTGCAATCTATTTTTTCGGATACATATTTACGGGAGGGAAAATGTTCCCGACGAAGGTGCCGTTGTGCTGGTCGGTAACCACCAAAGCTATCTTGACCCGGTATTTTGCGGAATACCTTTGAAAAGACCTTTGTATTTTCTTGCCCGTGATTCACTGTGGAAAAACAGGTTTTTCGGCCGGTCGATTTCTTCAGTTAACACTATACCGGTCAAGCAGGGCAAGGCGGATTTGTCTGCGATGAGGAAGGTCATCGGTAAACTCAAAGAAGGCTGGGGCGTTTGTCTTTTTCCAGAAGGTACTCGGACCAGTGACGGGAAAATTACGGCCTTTAAGCCTGGCTTTGGCCTTCTGTGCAGGCGGGGAGGGGCGGCGGTTGTGCCGGTTGTGATTGACGGTGCCTTTGAGTGTTGGCCGAGGCATAAGAAGATATTTTCACCCGGACCGATTGTGGTGCGCTACGGCAAAGCGATACCGGCCGGCGAGGTCGCGAATATGAGTGACAGGGAACTGGCAGAACTCCTGACCGTTACGCTGCGCCGGATGCAAACGGAAAGCCGGATAAAGCAGGGCAAAGAGCCGTATAATTATTGATGATTCCGTTGTTGCTCGTATCTGTCGTATTGTGAAAATGAGGTTTTAACCTTCAAAAATGACGCTTGCCCCGTTAGAAATTCCAGGGGTGGTGCGAATATTTCTAACGGGGCTTGACTACACGGGCCATTGAGGGTATCCTTGCTTTCCAATCGCTGATGCTTATGTACGCTGTTGTTTTTTTCAATGTTCAATGGTTGAGGGCAGCCCCTTAAATCAAGTGGGCACTGGAAATACTGTGTTTTTTTTAAGAGAACTAAAATAGCTCCTTAATATACGATGTTGCGCAAGGTTTAGGAGCCCTGAAAAAGGAGGACTACGAAATGGCCGAATGTGGAAAAACCTCAATAACAGGCAAAAGCCGGGAGCAAATCACCCGTCGTCGGTTTATTGCCGGTGCCGGTGCTACGGCACTGTCGTTTACAGTGATTAAACCTAAGCTTGTTCGGGGGACAGAAGCTAATTCAAAGGTCGATTTGGGATTAATCGGCTGCGGCGGCAGGGGGACATGGATTGCCGAGCTGTTTGCGCAGCACGGCGGCTACAATGTTGTGGCAGTGGCAGACTATTTCCAGGACCGGGTTGATGGTAGCGGGGACAAATTGGGAGTGGACAAAGCCCGCCGCTATACCGGCCTGTCAGGATATCGCAAACTTCTGGATAAGGTGGACGCTGTGGCGATTGAGAGTCCCCCGTATTTTCATCCTCAACAGGCTGCTGATGCAGTGGCCGCCGGTTGTCATACCTATGTTGCCAAGCCAATCGCGGTGGATGCGCCCGGGTGCCGGAGTATTGGTGATAGCGGCAGGAAAGCCACGTCCAAAAAGCTGTGTTTTCTTATTGATTTTCAGACCCGTGCCGACAAGGTTTACATTGAAGCACTTAACCGCGTGCACGACGGTGCCATTGGCCAGTTTGTATTTGGTGAGGCGATCTACCACGCAAATTGTCCGTTCAAGCGTATGTACAAGAGCTGGCAGGATGCCCCGGATGATTCTGAGAACCGTTTGCGGGCGTGGGGGCTGGACAGAGTACTATCCGGTGACATTATTACAGAGCAGAACATTCATACGCTGGACGTAATGAACTGGATAATGGACCAGGAACCGATTTGGGCGGTGGGGACCGGCGGGAGAACGGTGCGGCCGGTCGGCACCTGTTGGGACCATTTCGCGATTCTCTTTGAGTATCCGAATAATGTGGGTATTACTTTCAGCTCAAGGCAGATGGAAGGTCACGGTACTCAGCCTGAAGGAATCAGAAATCGTATGTTTGGCTCGAAAGGTATTCTCGAAACCGAATATGGCGGCCAGGTAATCGTTCGCGGTGAGAACTTTTATCGCGGCGGCAGAAGCCCGGGGATATATAAAGAAGGTGCGGTTACCAACATCGCGCAGTTCCATAAGGACATTACAGGTAAGAATTATGATAATCCAACGGTTGCGCCGAGCGTTCGCAGCAATCTTATTACAATACTCGGTCGCACCGCCGCCTACGAAAGGCGCAAGGTGACTTGGAAAGAGATTATTAAAAGCAAAAAGAAACTGGATGCAAATCTTAAAGGTTTGAAAGCATAGTATGGACCGCTCTATTGATTTAAGTGTGTTTATGGAGGTATCGAAGTGAAATATTCACGTATAACCCGTCGTGAGATGATGGTAAACAGCGCCCGTGTCGTCGCCGGGCTTGCACTGACTACTTCATGCCGCTCTTTCGGGCCTTTGTCGGGCGGTCGGGGTTTCAAGATTGGCGTTTGCGACTGGACAATAGGTAAGAGGACCGACCCTGCTTCGCTGGAGATGGCCAAGCGGCTGGGACTCGATGGTGTACAGGTGGACCTTGGAAGTGGAGAAAATGACTTGCCCCTGTGTAATCCCGAACTGCAAAAGAAATTCTTAGAGGCAGTAAAACAGCACGATGTTCAGATTGCGTCGCTGGCCCTTGGAGTTCTTAATAATATCCCCTATAAGATCGATCCACGTGCCGAACGATGGGTCTCCGAGAGCATTGATGTCTGCAAGGCGATGGGGGTGAATGTTGTGCTCATGGCCTTTTTCGGGAAAGGTGACCTGCAAAACGACGAAAAAGGAACAGATGTCGTCGTCGAGCGGCTCAAGAGGGTGGCTCCGAAAGCGGAGAAGGCCGGCGTTTTTCTTGGTATTGAAAGCTGGCTCAGTGCCGAGCAGCACCTGGATATTATCAACCGTGTCGGCTCGCCTGCCGTCAAGGTTTATTACGATGTTGGCAATTCCCATAAGGCGGGATATGACATTTATGAGGAGATACGCCTGCTCGGTAAACAAATTTGCGAGTTTCACGCCAAGGACTATGACGACCTCTACGGCAAGGGCACAATTGCTTTCGAGGAAGTCCGCCGGGCGATGGATGACATCGGCTATCGCGGATGGATAGTTATGGAAGGCGTGAAAATGCCGCTGGGGCTGGAGGAGAGTATGCGGTACGATGCTAAGTACCTGCGTGGCGTCTTTGGGCCGAGAGTGTAGACGCGGAACAAAAACCTACTGAGAGGTAAAACGATGCGGTTTATGAAAGATATCTTTTTGACAATGGTTTTCCTTGGTTTGACAGGATTAACGCCCATTACTACAGATTGTGCCGGCGCAGTGGATTATCTTTCTCCGCAGGCCCTTGTTTCATCGGAAAATGAAAAGCTGCTTTATATTGCTCATGGCAGCGCAAAGCAAATTGCGGTCTTTAATACCAATAGCAGTAAAGTGATAAAGACAATAGCTCTTGGCGCCGAGCCGACAGGTCTGGCCCTGAGCGCTGATGGAAAATACCTCTATGTTACCTGTGCAGCGCCGAAAGGGCGGATATGTGTTATTAGAACTGAAAACAATAAGATTATTAAACGAATTCGGGTTGGATATGGCCCGCGCTCTCCTGTACTAAGCCCCGATGGCGAGGTGCTGTATGTATGTAATCGTTTCAATAATGACGTCTCAGTAATAGATATTAAAGAAAATAAGCAAATTTCCAGGATTGGTGTATTGCGGGAACCATTCGCCGCTGATATTACGCCGGATGGTAAGTGGCTTTATGTTGGAAATCATCTTCCCGACGAACCGGCAAATGCAGAATTCGTTGCTTCCAAGGTCTGTGTTATCAATACAAAAACAAGAGATGTTGATGTATCTATCTCTCTACCCAATGGAAGTATGGGACTTTGCGGTCTTGTCGTGTCACCGGATGGCAGATATGTATATGTTTCTCACATACTTGGCCGCTATACAGTGCCCACCACACAGTTGGAACGGGGGTGGATGAATACCAATGCGCTCAGTATTATCGAGGTAAGTAATAAGAAGCTGTTGGATACCGTTCTTCTGGATGATGTGGATTATGGGGCTGCCAATCCGTGGGGCGTTTGCTGCACAAAGGATGGCAAGTATGTTTGTGTAACCCACGCTGGAACTGATGAGTTGAGCGTTATAGACACGGCTGCTTTGCTGGATAAAATTAAGGATTACCATAACAAGAAGGCCCAGGACAGGCCGGAAAGACAGAATGAGCCTGGAGGTTATGGGTCCGCATTATCTACATATACAGGCATTTCGAATGAGTTGAGTTTTCTCTATGGGATTCGGCATCGCATCAGGCTTCGCGGAAAAGGCCCACGTGCACTTGCAATTGCGGGTTCTAAAGTTTACGTGGCAGAATATTTTACGGACAGCATGACATTAGTTGATTTAAGTAAATTGCCGGGACCTGAAACTGCAGCCTTATCCCTTGGTCCAGAACCGCGAATGAGTGAAAAACGCAAAGGAGAAATGCTTTTCAACGATGCCTCGATTTGTTTTCAGAAGTGGCAGAGCTGCGCGAGCTGCCATCCCGGCCGGGGACGTACTGACGGCCTGAACTGGGACCTGCTTAATGATGGTATAGGCAATCCCAAGAACACAAAGAGCCTGCTTCTTGCGCACAAGACACCGCCGGCCATGATAACAGGTGTGCGTGAGCGGGCCGAGGCAGCTGTGCGTACGGGAATCAAGCACATCCTGTTCGCTGTCCGCCCGGAGGAGGACGCCGTTGCGATAGATGAATACCTTAAGTCGCTAAAACCGGTTCCGAGTCCATATCTGGTCAAGGGCAAACTAAGCAAATCGGCCAAACGAGGACGGAAGTTATTTGAAAAGACAGGATGTGCTCAGTGTCATAAGGGACCACTATATACAGATTTGCAGAAATACAATGTAGGTATAGGTGAAGGCAGGGATAAAGACCGGGAGTTTGATACGCCGACTCTGGTGGAAATCTGGCGGACCGCACCGTACCTGTACGATGGACGGGCTGTGACCATTGAAGAAGTGCTGACAAAGTATAATCCCGGAGATAAGCATGGA
>JAUWLI010000074.1 GCA_030613765.1 Phycisphaerae bacterium | reverse complement strand
GGTGCAGACTGGGGGCCGTCATTGAAGGACGCAGGCTATGATGTACTTGTCCTGGAAGGAGTATCTGAGGATCCTGTTTATATTCGGATTGTGGATGATGATGTCCGGATCGAAGATGCATCTGGTCTGTGGGGTAAGGATACTTTTGAAGCAATTGATGCAATTCACGAACAGAACGGCGATAAGAAACTTAGTGTTGCAACGATCGGCCCCGCAGGAGAACGCAACGTGGCGATTGCCTGTATCGCCGTGGATAAACATAGTTTTGCCGGCCGGTGTGGGCTGGGGGCGATCATGGGAGCCAAGAATGTCAAAGCCGTGGCCGTTAGTGGAACCAAAAAGGTTGAGGTACATGACCCGCAAGCCACACGTGAACTGATCAAAAAGTATCAGAAACAGATATATGAAACAGTCATAGAAAATGAATTCAGGGTACATGGAACACCGGGGCTTTGTGAAACTGCCGAAGGCTTAGGCGATATGCCGATTAAATACTGGGAACAGGACGTTTGGCCTGAGGGGGCTAAAAAACTTGGTGGGCCAAATTACACTAAAGCATTAAACGCTAAGCCCTTGCCTTGTAAATATTGCCCGATTGGATGCCATCGTAAGATTACGATTACCGAGCCTGAAGAATACAAGTATGAAGGGATAGGACCGGAGTATGAGACTCTCGGATTAATGGGTACAAATCTACTGATTGATGATCCCAAGGTTGTTGCTATTGGCAACGATATTGCCAACCGACTTGGACTGGATACAATCAGTGCCGGGGCCATGGTTGGCTTTGCTATGGAGTGCTTTGAAAAAGGATGGATTACGACTGATGATACTGATGGATTAGAGTTGAAGTGGGGTGACCCGAAAGCATTCTTTGCTTTGGTCGAGCAGATTGGACGTCGGGAAGGTTTCGGTGCAATCTTTGCTGAAGGCACAGTGGAGGCGGCTAAGAAGATTCATCCGGATTCTGTGGCTGAGGTGGTGCATTGCAAAGGTCTGGATTTGCCTTCGCACGATCCTCGGGCCTGTATTTCGCTCGCACCTACCTATGCTACGGGAACACGGGGTGCCTGTCATTTCCGCGGTCCTTGCGAGGATGTAGAAATGGGTGGTTTTTTCATTCCTGAGGTTGACATCAAGGAGGGAACGGTGAAGTTCTTTGAGAGGGAGAATCAGAGCAGGTTGGCCGTAAAGTGCCAGGACCTTGGAGTGTTGATAAATTCGCTGGTGCTTTGCATGTTTATGGTGGATGGTGGTGACTGGTCCATGGCCGATGTTGCCGAGATGTTTAACGCAATTACTGGATGGGATTATTCTGTCGATGACTTGATGCTCGCCGGCCGGCGAGGTTTCACTGTGCAGAGACTAAACAATATTCGAGATGGTTATAACAAAGCCGCGGATATTCTTCCCAAGAAGCTGTTCCAGTCGGCAAAGGAAGGTTTCCGTGCCGGCAAGACGATTCCATTTGAGGGCTTGATGAAAGACTACTATGCTTTGCGAGGCTGGGATGAAAATGGGGCACCGACAAAGGAAACGATGAAACGTCTGAATTTGGCGTAGTTGAAAACAGTTCAATGGGGTATATCTGATGCTTGTTAACGTAAAACTCATGAGCATGTTTGCCAGGTACTTGAAGAATCATCCGGACGGCAGAATAGAATTGGAAGAGGGCACTACTGTGCGGGGATTGGCAGAAAATCTTGGGTTGCCCATCAAACTCGTCAGGATCATTACCGTAAATGGTAAGCAGGAAGACCTTGATAAAGTCCTGTCTGATGGGGACTTGGTCTATATATTCCCTCCTGCCATAGGTGGAGGCTGATTTTTGTTAAATCAGGTGTAAGCATGATTAGCCCGGAAGAAGAAGGACTTTACATCGGCAGTGTTGCCAATATTTCCTTTAGTCGATTTTTATGTTCGTCTGTAGGTGGCAATAAGGGTTTTCTGGGAATCCCAAAAGGTCTGCCAAGAATCTCCAGGCCGGCCTTGCTTAGTTGGATATACTGTCCAGTCGATTCAAAGAGGGTGAATAGCGGCAGCAATTTGAAATATAATTCCTTGGCTTTTTCAATATCTTTTTTGACCGCGCCGAGTTCATAAAGTTCAACACATAATTGAGGAATTATATTTGCCACAGGTGCCACCCAGCCGACTGCTCCAATGATGAACATTTCCAGTGACAGATTATCACAGCCACAGAAGATCCTCATTTTATCTCCACAGAGTCTTTGTATCTCAGCCACGCGTGTCATATCCCCTGAACTTTCCTTGACATATGAAAGTCTTTTAAACTCAGCTAAGCGGGCGAGCAGCTCCGGCTGCATGTCTACTCCAGAGGTACCCGGATTGTTATAAACGATAACCTCAATTTCAGTATTTTCCGCAATGGTTTTATAATGGCCGTAGATTTCTTCGTCGTTCGGGTGACAGTAGTAGGGGGGGACAATCATCACGCCATCGGCACCGCTGTTTGCAGCGTATTGGGTGTACATGACCGTATCTTTGGTGGAAACTGAGGCGGTACCAACCACCACCGGCACCTTGCCGTCCACTTCATCAATAACAATGTCGGCTATTGCTTTGCGTTCCGCTTCAGATAGGGCGGTAAACTCGCCTGTGCTTCCGTTTGAGATAATACCGTGGATTTTCCCTTCATCCACAAGAAACCTGACATGTTTTCTCAAGGCTGTCTCGTCTACCTTATCATCCTGCGTGAACGGCGTGCAAAGTACCGCATAAACACCTTGAAATATTTTGTTCATAAATCAGTCCTTTCGTACCCTTGAAACCTACTCAAACTGACCGGCCGAACCTGTCAGGGTAGGGCCATTAAGAAATTCCGCCGGCTGTCCGGTTTGTTGCATCATTGAGAACTATGTTTAAGCAGGTGGCAAAACTACTTCCATTTACATTTGCGATCTTCCAGACGATGCTTGCCGTGGCAATCAGTGCAAACCTTTTTCTCGGCAGTGTCGGCAAATAGAGGTTTGTGTTGATCGGTGTCGATTTTGTCCTTCTGGTGACAGCCCATACAAAACGGATTAATCTTTGGCCGGGGATACATAATATCGGGCGCGGTACCGTTTCCGCCCGAGGCCCAGGATTCGTCGGCAATATGCTCATCACACTCGCCGTGGCAATGCGCGCATCCGATATTGGCCCGTGCATGGGTAACGGCAATATCCTCTTGCATGTAGTTGATATGACAGACGAAGCAGCGACTGTTATCAGCTACGGGACCGGTCGGTGGGACAAACTCTTCCTCGCTATCGTCAAGAAGCAGCAGGGGCTCATCGTTCGTTATAGGTTCCTGGCTGGCTTTGGCTTCTGTGTTTGTATCCCGCTTTTGATTAGCTTCCATTTGCTCGCAGCTTGTTCCGACTGCAATTGCTGCTGCCAAAACAAACATCAAAAAACTGTATTTCATGCTTTCTTCTCTGATAGTAATTTAAGTGGTTAGACAAACACCGCTGTTCACTCTCAACGCAGATACCTCATTGCACGGACATTTTCGATTAAACGTATTCCCAGTCCTTGAGCCATTGATAGTTAGGCGGTAATTTAGACCAGGCGCGTTTGCCGATGTTTTCCAGTTCCGCTCTTTCTTTCAGGTCGAGTTGACGGCGTTCCTTCACTGCCTCGACCACGTTATCGACCTCACTCACCCTGTTCATACCGGGGATAGGTATCACGGTGTTGCTGTGCAGGATATACCGGATGGCCAGGCGCGCACTCTTGTTTCTTTCTTCTCGGCTGCCGGCGAATAGCGAGCCTGCCGCAAAAGGCTTAATCCCGAAAGCGCCCACATCACACTTCTTCAGGGCCGGGTAAACACTGTCGGTCTGGGCCCTCTTGCTCATCGTGGTGAAGGGAAAGCAAATACAGTCAATTTGCTCAAAGTATTCAATCATAAACTTTATCCAGCGGCGGTCGTGTGTGGAGAATCCAACGAACCGCGCCTTTCCCTGCTTTTTCGCTTTCTCCAGCGCTTCAACCATCTCGCACGCCGTGTTGAATGAGTGTCTGCCTCCCGGCTCGTAACAGGTGACACGCCACAAATCGGTATAATCCTCTTTCGAGTCTCTCAGCACTTCGTCCAGACTTCCTAATAGCTTCTTTGCCGTGCGGTAATCCGGATGGCGTGTCTCCCGGCCACAGTGGGACAGCGACAGGTACATCTTGTCGCGGCGGCCCTTCAGGGCCTTGGCATCTCTGATTACCTCTCCCTTGGTGCACGCATCAATGTAGTTAATACCTGCGTCGATACACCGGCTGACGATTTCGGTCCGCTGTTCCACGTTGCTCCGCGAATGCCCGCCAAGGCAGACGGCCGAAACCATTAGATTGGTCTTACCCTGCCGACGGTACTCCATATCCGGATTGTAATTGAGAATCTTTGAGGTATCGACTGCTGCACTACCGGCGGCTTTGGCGTTTTGGCCGCCCACAGCACCGAGCCCCACAACCACACTCGCTGCGGTTATTGAGCTATCGCGAATAAACCCTCTTCGAGTCACTTTTTTATTATCCATCATTAAGCTCCTTTCGTTATTGTTCAGGTCCCGGCCGGCCAAGCGACTTGGATGGTTCACTGGCAGGCAAGGCCTGTATCATTGTCTATATCTTCGGCATTATCGTTTGGATTTATCCAGTGGCCGATTACTCTTCAACGTAAAAATGGCCTTTATCTCGTCCTCCGACAGTGGGCGGTCATAGATACGAACGTCATCGACGAGTCCCTTGAATCGCCGACCTATCGTGACATTCAGCTCGTTGCCGGTCTCAATCGGCCAAAGGTCCAAAAGGCCAATGTCATGGATTTCCGCTAAGGTGCCGTCCTTATAAAGCCTGACATCATCATGCAGATTCGGCAGCTCAGCCTCTACAACCACTACCGCCATATGATGCCACTTATCGTCGTGGATCGCGTCGTTAATGTAGTAGTATCCGCCATGGGGTGTTACGCCTAAACGCCCTCTTATGAAGCGGTATATCCACATTTGACCGAAATCCTCTGTGCCCCAGGATATAATGTCCCCTCTGGATGAGGTTGTCTTAATCCAGACCGTAACCGTTCGAGGTCGAGTACCGGAGATGCCTTTATATCCGGTTATTTCTATGATGTTGTCCTTACCGTCCAGCTTCAGTGCTTTGCCTGTTCGGCCGGCGACTGAGGCATTATCAAATGATAAATCACCCTTGAGCGTACCCTTACGCCCATATTGGGAGGAATCTGCAGCAGTTTTTCCGGAAACTTCATCAAACTTCCACCACCCGACAAGGTGAGATTCAGTGTCAAGGGTAATCGGCTTATCTTTCTGGGCAGTGGGCTTTATCAACTTTATTTTGTCCCCACCACTAAGTTTTCTAAGCTCGACCACCTGCTCAGCTGTCAGCGCGACATCAAATATGGCTACATCGTCAATTAGGCCTATAAAATTATCGCTGCTATGTTCGCTTTCGGAAAATCCGATCCTGACTGTGTCGCCATTGTTGTCCGCCCCTCCTGAAAAGCCTGTATAATCAGTGCCTTCTACTCCATCTACGTACACAAAGCCGTCCTCTTCATCAGCGTCCCAGGTTAAGGCTATATGGTGCCATTGGCCGTCATCGGCTGCTGTTTCGCCCCGCACCCAGTCACAACTGTGACCTACATATTCGACTGCCCCATCATTATCCCCATCTGATGTCTCTGAATCGGCAACGTAAAGTTCCTTCTCCCTATCTTCCCATTCGGTATTGCCGTTAGATTTGGATAAGATAGACGCTCCGTTATTTGTGGTTTTAATCCAGGCTGCAATTGTAAAGCTTTCTTTGCCCAGCTCCGTGACACCGGACGGGATATCCATGTAGCCATCGCCGTCCAACTTCAGGCACTTGCCGCGCTGCGCATCGGCAACAATGGCCGCAGTACCTTTCAAAGTTCCATTGTTGCCGCCACTGCCTGAGTCGGCTGTGTTCCCCTCAAATCTCCAAAAACCCACCGGTTTTGGAACCGCCGCCAGGCTGGCTGTACTCCACACCAGGCACAATACAAATGCCAAAGCAAAAATGATTGGAAAATTCACTCTCCTGCGCATGATTTTTCTCCTAAACTTATATTTCTTATTAAGCGTAGCACGGCCATCCTGGCCGTGTTTCCATGGGCTCCAGGCCCATGCCACAAATACCATATATGCCTCACAATTTCAACTGTTTTTGCCTTTTTTTGTGGATTCAGACAAAACAGCTAAAACTCGCTAAACAGCAGGTCTTTCAGTCCATTCTACTTCATTACACCGTCCCTGGGGCCTGTCCCGCCTGCGACAGTCCCTGCATGCTTTAGGCAGGGATCCAGACGTCTTATTTAAAAAAATCACCTGAAAAGTCCTTCCAGCTTGGATTGACTTCCTCAATCAATCGCAGCTTCCATTCCCTTTTCCCTTCTAAATTCTCAATTCTCAATCCTAAATTACCCTTGCCTTTTCCCTTATTCTCTGTTATTTTACTTCCCTAAATGCGTGATGTGGCCATCTTGAAGAGTACAGCGAAATACGAGATATGAAAATTGATCCGAAGAAGCGACTATATTGGCAACAAAAAGGGTTGTATATTATTATGTTGGGCGGAGAAATATCCAATGAAAAGAACACAGTTTATATCAATTGTGCTATTGGCTTTAGCTGTAACATTAGTGGCTTTTGCTGTTCCTATAGGAGGCCCACCTCCTAAACTCGCAAAGCTTATTGATATGGCAGACGCAATAGTCATTCTTAGAATCGATCGGCACATATCCGGCTTCGGTAGTCCGACGTTCTACTCCACGCATGAATGCTTTATCTACCAGACCATAAAGGGAGATATTCCAAAGAACAAGCGAATCAAACTTCAACTCATGAATACTGAAGGCAGCTTTGCAACGCCATATTCATGGGGTTCAACCCATCTTATGTTTCTTATGAAGAAAGCAGCAGAAGACGAGCCGACTGAATATCGCACGGTAACAGTCAACGGTGCACAGATACTGTTATCACCTTTAGGGCACGAGAAATCGCCACAAGGCAGGACAATCGAGCAAAAAATCAAGAAACTGATTAAGGATTCTATTGCGTATCGAGCAAAGGAGAACCAGAAGAAACTAAAGTTTTTGGAAACAATGCTTGGGAAGCAGGGAATGGCCGAAACGCAGAAGCAGAAAGACCGGCTCGCCACGACAATTGACTCTTCGGGATTCAACTCCCGCTACATTTACTCACTTTGTCTCGATAGTAACGCAATCCCTCATGTTCTATATCAAGGCTTTAGTGTGGATCATCCAATGTCACACGGACCCTTTGTTCACGCTGAACTCCGAGAAGGAAGATGGCAAAAAGAGACAATCCTCGAAAGAGATGTTTCTTCACATCTGTACGGCAGCATACATGCGGACTTCGATAGCGAGGACTCTCTTCATGTTCTCTACTGTGTTGGTGGCACAGGCTATGGTTTGAAATATGGCTCCAGGTCCTCTGGGAAGTGGTCACATCAGACCATTTTCAACGAAAACGTTTCAAAAAGTGAGATGAAAAAGCTTTTTGGACTAACGAGTTCATCCTTTCATCTTCTAAGCCCCAACATCTGTATGTCCGTGGGGACAGACGATATCTTACACATGGCATTTCTCGATCCTGCGAAACATGTTCTGAGATATAGGACAAAGCAGGCAAGTGATGAGCAATGGAAACGTCATGTAGTCGATGATGTTGGCCCACACAATATAACAGTGTCTCGAATCTGGCCTGCAATTACAGCAGGATCGAATGGTGGAGTACTAATGACATACAAAAAGTACGTAGAAGAAGACGCGAATATCAGGAAGCGGTCAATAGAACTCATGCTGGCAGCATCTTCCGGCAATAACTGGATGCATGAAACAGTTGCCGAACGAATAGGCTACATAGATGGAATCTCACAGTTGGAAATCGACTCGAAAGGATTTGTGCATATCTTATACACAAGAATAAAGCCCGGCATGATATATGGCTTAAGTCCCGATATGGACTTGGTATATGCCACAAGAGAAGGCACTGAATGGAAGAATGAATCCATCTTTACAATGCCGGACAACGGTACTTTCTCTCTTGCACTAAGTCCTGATGGTAACCCATGCGTGCTCGTCAATACATCCAAGCACTCCTTCATGAAGTATAGTGAAGGTAAAGCGGGAGATATCATACTGCTGAAAAGGAACAAGGGGAAGTGGTCCACTACCACAATTGCGGATGGTGACGCTTATGCTGCTGGTGCAAAGATGAGGATAGACAAGTCGGGTTTAGCACATATCGTCTTCCCGTCAGTTGATGGCAGTAAGAACGGAGCACTCACTCTGAAATACGCTGTGATCTCCGGTGGATTATCAAAATCCCAATAGACTATCTCCCATTGACAAGCTTTGTCGACTATCATACATACCTCTCCCTACCCCAACGATTCCCAGCGGCAATTCTGCATCTGGGAACAACAGATCCTGAGCATCTAACCGCGTAAATCTGCTTGCCCGAATCCCTGTATGCTTTAGACAGGGATCCAGAAAATACTCACCTCTTGCATCTTGAGTCTGTGGTTTGCCTGCCTCTGTGGCAAATTTTTTTATTAAAATTGTTATATTTTCATTGAACATTCAGAGGCAGTTTGGTATAATACAAACAGCCCTAAAAATGGCAGGAATTTAGCGGAGAACCGCACGATTAGGGCCAGCGGCCCACGAAAAGCCCAGAAGGGCACGCAAAATTATTCTATATGTGTTTATTCGTAGTTTTTAGCCATAAGACTTCTCTGGGAAATCTGTGGCCAATAAATAATGAGTGAAAATTCGTGTTAATTCATGGTTATTCAATACGCAATACGCTATACGCTTTCCGCTTCACGAGATGCTATACGCAATACGCGATACGCAATACACAATACGAGATAAATGCATTATTTTGCATCATAAAAGCCAATGTTTTAAACATTTGGGTGTATTAATGACTAAAAAACACTTATTTAGCCGGCTACAAATAAAAGTCCGCCCGAAGGGCCTCCACAGTTTTGCATTTTACATTTTAATCTTTAATTTCTCTCCGTGCCTTTGTGCCTTTTTGTGGCTAAAACATCCGCGAAATCAGCGTAATCCGCGATTAATAAACGACTTACGAAGTACGAAAGATTACGTACGAAAAATTAAACTTTTTATGCAAAACAAAGCCAATTTCCGAAAAAGTCAAATGAACGTAAATAAAGTATTAACAAAGGATTATGAAATAAGAACACTTGGTCATCATGGGAAAAACAAAGCCAATTCAAACCCAATACAAACCCAATTCAAAGCCAATTCAAACCCAATTAAAGCCAAAACAAACCCAAACAAACCCAATTCAAACCCAATAAAAACACAATCCCCCCGCACCCTTCCTTTAATCCAAACCACAAGATGCCATTGCTTCGACTTCGTCTATCGTTTTAGGAATCTTTTTGCCCAAAACCCGATGGCCGTTTTCCGTAACCAAAACATCATCTTCTATTCGAATACCTCCAAAGTCCATGTATTTTTCAACCATACTATAGTCAATGAAATCGCGGCACTTCTTCTCTACCTTCCATCGATCGATCAGTTCGGGAATAAAATAGATTCCGGGCTCCACGGTTATTACAAAACCAGCCTCAAGTTCCCGGCCCAGCCTCAAAGATCTCCAGCCGAATTCAGGATTTCTTTTGATTATATCTGTATAGCCGACGTAATTCTCTCCAATGTCTTCCATATCGTGGGTATCGAGTCCCATCATATGCCCCAGACCGCATTGAAAAAACAGCGTAACGGCACCAGCGTCGACAGCCTCTTCAATATTGCCTTTTATCAATCCCAGTTCCTTCAAACCTGCCCCAAGAATCGTGTAGGCCAGTTTATGAACAGTTCGGAATTCAACGCCCGGCCGTACTGCTTCAATCGTTTTCTCTTGTGCATTGAGGACAATTGTATAGATTTCCTTTTGCCTGTTTGTAAATTTCCCGCTTATCGGGATAGTCCTCGTGATATCACTGGAATAATGAAGCCCGGATTCGGCACCGGAATCATTGACTGCTATATCGCCTTGTTTCATTTGGTTACCGTAATAGTGGTTGTGGAGCGTCTCTCCATGAATTGTGAAAATGGTTGGGAAAGCAAGGCGAGACCCACGGGACAGAACGAGCCCCTCCATCGCACCGACAATCTCCCTTTCATACTTACCAGGTTTGGACATTTTCATAGCCAGTGTCTGCATTTCATAGGAGATGTTGAGGGCGGCTTCAATCTCGGCGATTTCGCCTTCGGTCTTTATCGATCTTTGGGCAACCACTGCTTTTATGAGTGGTTCGGAGACATGAGAGGGAATCTCGGAAGGAGCAATTCCCAGCATCTGTTGGATTTTCAAAATGTTTTCCGCCCGATATTGGCGAAGAAAATGGATTGTTCGGTGTTGGTCAACGGCTCTTTTCAATACGGCTTGCAGTTTATCGAGAGAAGCTGTCTCAGAAATACCAACCTTTTCACATTTTTCTCTCAACGATGGTTGC
>JAUWLI010000136.1 GCA_030613765.1 Phycisphaerae bacterium | reverse complement strand
CCCTCGGCAATGACGAGATACAAACCCCCAACCTCGACAGGCTCGTGAGCGGCAGCGTAACGTTTACCCACGCGTATAACCAGGGCGCATGGCACGGTGCGGTCTGCGTGGCAAGCCGTACTATGCTTAACACCGGACGATTCCTCTGGCATGCAAAAAATGCAGAACCAACTCTCAAGGACGAAGCAGCAAAGGGGAGGTTCTGGTCCCAATACATGAAACAGGCCGGGTATGATACGTATATGAGCGGCAAGTGGCATGTCAAAATCGATCCGAAAAAAATCTTCGACAACGTCACCAACGTCCGCCCCGGTATGCCCAACCAGACAAAGCAAGGATATAACCGCCCTATCGAAGGCAAGAAGGATGTGTGGAGCCCGTATGATACGAAGTTCGGCGGCTTCTGGAAAGGCGGCAAACACTGGAGCGAGGTTTTAGGCGACGACGCTGAACAGTTCCTCACACAAGCGGCAAAAAGCGACAATCCTTTCTTTATGTACCTGGCTTTTAACGCCCCCCACGACCCGCGACAGTCGCCCAGGGAATACATCGACAAATATCCGCTGGACAAGGTTAAAGTACCGGTAAACTATCAGGATGAATACGAGTACAAGAACTCAATCGGATGCGGAAAAAATCTTCGCGATGAAAAACTGGGCCCATTCCCCCGTACCGAATATGCCGTCAAAGTTAACCGGCAGGAATACTATGCGATAATCACGCACATGGACGCGCAAGTGGGGCGCATTCTCGACGCACTCGAAAAAACCGGCAAGGCCGAGAACACATACATTTTCTTCACCGCCGATCACGGGCTGGCGGTTGGTCATCACGGCCTGTTCGGTAAACAGAACATGTTCGACCACAGCGTAAGAGTGCCCCTGATGGTCAAAGGCCCGAATGTGCCGAAAAACAAAAAAATCGACTCCCCCGTCTACCTGCAGGATATTATGGCAACTTCGCTCGATCTTGGGGGAGTAGAAATGCCCTCCCAGGTCCAGTTTAAGAGCCTGCTGCCCCTGATCGAAGGCAAAAGTAAACAATCTTATGACGCTATTTACGGCGGGTATGTGAAACTCCAGCGGATGATCACCATGAACGGTTACAAGATGATATATTATCCCAAAATCGATAAGACGCTGCTTTATGATCTAAGGAACGATCCCATGGAAATGAAAAACCTCGCAGACGATCCGGCAAATGCAGGGATTATCAAAAAGCTCAAAAAGCGTTTCAAGCAACTGCAAAAAGAAACCGGTGATACGCTTTCGATTTCGAATTAAAAGTATCTATTTGTATTGAAAGCAGAGACATGGGTTTTTTATTCTTGATTAATTGTGATAATCCGATTATAGTCAGAAGTTGTTAACGGAGGTTATAGTGGTGAGTATGAACAATATTAATGAACAATTAAATACTAATAGCGAGCCGCGCAAAGCAGATGTTCTTCGCGCACGAGATATAATACCGGGGGCCCCGCCATACGGGAACATAACAGGTCAGGAAGAAAATTTGCAGGAAACAGCCCAAAACGCCCCCTACCCCCCTGCCGTGCCAAAAACACCGGTTGAGACGGACCAAAAAACAAGCGAAATACCCAAATTCAATCTTGCCGAAGAGATTATGGCTGAGCATCGAAAAATCACCGCGATACGAAGAAAAGGGCCCGGTGAAAAAGATGAAGCTCAAAAGCAGGTGCGGGAATCTGGGCCGGCAGTGGATACAATCGGGCAGCCGAAGCCGACATTATCAGAACAAAGGCAAATCATCGCCGAGATTGTGTCGAGGGATATTGAAAGTCTGTGCAGGGGCGGTACATGGGGTGGCCAGAAGCAAGAATTTCAAGGACAAGAATAGAGGCGCGAAACAATAAATCCGACCTCAATCAAAAGTGTGCTTACAAACCTGTTTTATCAACTCAATTGGGATGTTATTTGGTTTGGGTCTTTGCACAGCGTCGAAAAAAATGCGGTTTACCAGTTATCTTCTTGCAATATGGGCCCGAACAATATAGATTAGGACAGAATTACTCGGAGAGGTGACCGAGTGGCTTAAGGTAACGGTTTGCTAAACCGTCGTAGGGGTATACGCCCCTACCGCGGGTTCGAATCCCGCCCTCTCCGTTCTGCTGATATCAAGGGGTGTCAGGCAGAGCATACGTGTTCCGAGAATAAAGAGATTACGACGGGCAAGCATGACGAGGTTACGTCAACAACCAATCCTTCTCAAGTGCCAGCCGATGACAGCACTGGCCTTCAAGTTTATAAACAACCGGTACAGATAAACCGTCATCCCTCTTCCTTCACTTCAACAACATAAATCATCGTAGGTTCTCGTGGATGTTCCGGTTTGCGGTCCCGGTTTGGTGAGTCTGTTTCCTGCTGCATATAATGTATATAGCCTTGGGGTAATGGGCCGTGATTGACAGCACGTACGTGCGGTATCCCGGAATGAGCGGCTTTAGCTTTCTGAAAAGGATATTGGCCGGGTTTGATAGTAAGCAATTGTTTTCTGGTGAGAACCAACTGTCCTTTTTTGGGGTTTACATATGTGTAGCTGTATGTTATCAGGATCTTTTTATCATCTGTGATTGACACTCTGGGTACAGGAGGATTTTTTGGAATCGTTCCCCGGCCTTGAAAATAAAAACGATGTTTCCAGTCAGTAAGCTGGATGATTTTCCATTTCGTATCGACCGCCGTTGCGAGATATATTTGATTATTGCCATCCTTATCAAAGCGCGTATAGCCAATATATGGGTGTCCCTGGCCATCTACAGTTAAAGAGCCACCGTTGAGCAATCCACTTTTCTGCTCGATATGTTCAACTACATAGGCAATTTCGGGTGTGATGGGCAGTTTCAAATCAGGTCCATCCCAGCCCTTCCAGGAAACACCATGGTCGAGGCTTTTGGCGTAACAAATATCAAAATTGGTAACGACATCCGGAGTTTGGCGCCAACACCATGCGATGTGCCAGATGCCGTCCTTATCCTCCAAAATACCAGACTTGGGAATTTTTCCGGCCGAGTCTGCTGCAACAACACCAAACGGATAAGCGTTGCATGTAGGATTGCGTTCGCGGCCATTGGTCAGAGAAGGTACGGTTTTTGTCCATTGCTGTGTCTCTTCGTCGTAATGGACCAGGATTCGCATTCCGTTTCCACTGCCTCCATGACGGTACATCATATAGATTGAGCCATCGCGGAGTTTCAATACGCTCGGATATGTGACTCTTTCTTCGTAGTCACCGGTCCACTTGTGAATCGGCTGGAATGTGTGTATGTTCGCAGGGGCTTTTGTTCGATAATAGCGTAAAGGGGCGCAGTGCATATTACCTGTAATGTGAAGATATCCTTTTCGGTCCTGAAAGAGTATGACGCGGTTGTGTGTGTCCCAACCAACCCGCTCCGGGAGCCTGGCGAAGTCCCATTTGGTCTCGGTCAATTTCCGCTTTCCCACGGTCATATTGTGGTCGCCATCATAAAAAGCGATGTACTGGTATTTGCCGTCCGAAATCAAACATCGGCCGCCGTTGACCGGATGTGAGGCCAAGCCTTTTGCAACCGGAATTTTACGTATTTGGGTTTCCTCGGCGATGGAAACCGCCGCACAACCAGCCAACATACAATAACAGATAAGAACAGATATACAACGTCGTACAAACATATTGAGTGCTCCCTGAACTGTTTTTTAATTCACCTGTGTTCAGCTACACTGCTGAACTTGGTTTTTGTTTAGTATATCAATATTTATCTCAGAATTATAGTAATTTACTGCATACGTGCTGAGGTGGGCAGGGCCTTTGTTCGGGGACTTTTGTGGCTGAATGTGACGAGCCTTTTCCATACTTCGGGCATCGCCGTTTTGATGCTGTGGCGAACTGTGTCCGAAAGATTGGCGCTGCTCATAGGCACACGTTTAACGTACTCGGCCGCAAAGTTGCCGGGGACACGGCCGTATTTGTATTCGTATGTGAATCCACCATTGGCTGCCAGCCTGGGGCCGGCCAGGGATGCGTTAGGCACGGAAATGTAGAACTCGTCCGTGGTGAGTATAGACTCATCGGGCTTGTTGATGAGCAGTTTCGCGTCGGCGAGAGCTTCATAAAGCTGGGTGGCAGTAAGAGAGGCTGGATCAATGAAGGAAAGCTGTTGGGAAATCAAGATTTTGTAGGGCTCGCTGCCATCGTCCTTACGGAAGTTGCGCAGGCGCCCGAACGAATTCGCTATGCGGTCCATCTGGTAAGGGAAGTGTGTACAACCCAGGATTACAGTACTTATGTGTTCTGGGTTGGGGCTGCGGTGGTACTGTTCCACCAGGGACGTGGTGTGATAGCGGATGTAGTTCTCTACAGAATTGAGCCGCCATGTGTGTGGGGAATTGTGGTCTCCTAAAAAACCATTGGTCTCGAAATCATATTGTGCAAACAGCGCAGGGTCAATGGGCGCAGCCTTGTTATCCACAGCCGGTCCGTGGTAATCTGCGGCTGCAGCAGATTCGGGTGAAGTAATGTATGATGGGTCGCCCTCGATGGCACCGGCAAGGCCAAGGCAGCCTTGCTGAATAACTGCCGGCGGGTCGATGCCGGCCTGTCCGGCGGATTTTTTGATTGCGCGCACGTAGCCTTCGCTTTTGCATGTGCCAACGGTGGCCAGGACAGCAACAGTTCCCCTTTTGCCCGGCTGGTTTATAGTCTGAATGGCACCATCGGCGCCGGCCTCGACAACACCAACGAGATGAATTGGCAGGTCCCACTGCTTGAGTGCATCGCGTACGGATTCCAGGCCATAAGCAGTAGCTGTGTTGCAGGCGATAACGATGGCTTTGACCGGCGGTTTATCGTGGTGGGGCTTTGGCGAATCAGCAGAAGGCCAGTAGCGTGAGCCGAGGAGGAACACTACATCCTTGATAATGAGCTCGCGCAGAAAATCAACCTTTTGCTCGGATGGGTAATTGCCGTAGGGCATGTTTGCCTGGTCGCCGAGGTACACGAAGCGCTCGTTCTCGAAGTCCGGCCGGCCGTCCGGGTCGGGTTCGTGAGTGAGGTTGTTAAAAGCATCAAGCTCCAATATAGCTGTGAGTACCGTGAGGCCGCCAATGCCGGAATCGAAGACTCCGATGGGAAGCGCTTTCGTGTCAGTTTCGTAGCGGTCAAAGGGTACGTTAAAGAGTTCTGATTCACCCTGTTTTACCAGTTTCACCAGGGAAGGTGTCGTTTGCCCGGCCGCCTGTTCGCTTCGCTCTGTACATGTCGTCAGCAATAACGAGCCAAACATCAAAACAAGGAGTATGGATATTTTTTCTTTCATTGACGTTCCTTGCCTGCAAAGAAAGTTGCCACATTACTTGCGATTACATCATTTATTGGCAAACATAAGCTCACTGGATACAACCGCTCCCCGTTCGTCTTTCACCGTCAGGAACCAAACAGTGGCCTCCCGGGGCGGCGGTGTTATTACAATAGAGGAATCTTCGAGGTAACCTGAAACAGTCTGCCATTTACGCTTGTTGATGGTGCCTGTACCGGCTGTGTAATGGAGGGCCGTAGTGATTAATTTCGTTTTTGCTTTGACTGTTGCTCGAATCCGGTTATTGCTGTACTGCGGCCGTAGTATTATTGGGAGGGACAGTCCGTTCTTCAAATGCTCATCGATGAAGAGTCCTATCTCGATTGGGGCCCAGCCTTGTTGATGGCCGTGGGGCATATTGACCGTTATCCTGAAGTTGCGCTCACTCTTAACCAAACCGTACGTTTTCGCATAGCTGTCGAGTGGATATGCAAAGTCATTAGTTCCATTTACAAAGAACACCGGCATCGAAGCCGAAGCGATATACATCGAGGGTTCCCAGAGGCGGACCCATTTTGCTTTTTGCTTAAGTGTCATTTTTGCGAACTCATTGAGCCAGGTGCTGTTGTCGTGCAGGAAACCACAACCATATACTGGAACGGCCGCCTTAAAGCGATTATCCAATCCCGCAACGATACAGGTCAGATATCCACCCCAACTAATTCCTGTAACAGCAGTACGATTAGTGTCGACTTCATCGAAGCTGCGAATCAGGGAATGGGCCAAGATGACATTAGCGACGGCGTGGTAGGTCCACTGGTTTTGGACAGGTTCATCGATAGTTCCAAACTTTTCTTCGTGGCTCTGACCGGGGCCTCCATCAGGAAGCCGTTTACGGTCAGGGTCGCAACCAGCAAGATCCATTGCAATTGCAGCGTAACCGCGCTCGGCCCACAGCCGGACCCATTCCTTGAAAGCTGTCCCTCCTCCACCATGAACCAATACTACCGCCGGAAAGCTTCGAGGATCCGCGTTGTTTCCATCCAGCGTGGCCGGGCTGGCATAGTAAGCAAAGACGCGTGTTGGCTTACCCTTATAATTTTGCCCCTCATAGAAAAGCGACCATATTTGGCCCCCTTGTTGAGACCATTGGTAATGCGGCACTTTGCTCAAGGCAATCAAATCCCATGGTGTAGTAGCCGGCAGGGACTTGTCCGGGCGAATGATATTACTGTCTTGCGGGAGCAGAGAGCACCCAGAATTGGCCAACAAGAATACCAAACCATATAAGAACCACTTCAGTCGAGTCTTTTGTAAAACCATATTAATGATCCTTTATCAGTTTCCCACAAATCCAACAGAGCCTTTGCCGGAGCAAGCGGCTACTACAACACGCCGTACCTGAAATGTACCTGCATATCCAGCATTGTTCAATATACCGCACTTTTCAAGAAATTGGAAAGTGATAATTTTGTGTTTGTTCCCGAACCGGCCACGCTTTTGCTGCTGAGCTTGCCCCGCATCGCTTCGTTGTGCTCGCAATGACCGATAGGTAAACATCAGGATTGACATTTCTTTGAAAGGCTGCTCTAATGTCCATCCTCAATTGAGAGTTCTTACTGCCGGTCCTGAATGCAATGATATAAAGACATTAAATAGTTTTTAAAAGGAGACCCGTGGTGACAAAAATGAAACTTGTCAAGTGTCTATGTTCGAAGAGAGAGAACACCGTGCTAAAAATACCCGGCAAGGCCGCACAATTTGAGGCAGTTACACCGCCTTGGAAGGTTCGCTATAATTGGATTCTTTCGGCCTGTTTTATTGCTGTATTAGTCAGCGTTACCGGCTGCGCTTCACAGAGGTCCTCCGCCAAGGGCAAAGATTGGAAGTCTCTATTCAATGGGAAAGACCTGAGTGGCTGGAATGTGAAATGCAAGCCAGGCGACAAGGACAAAGAGTTCTGGAGTGTCGAAGGCGGAACCATTCTCGCAGATTCCATAGGCACTAAGAAACATGATTACATTTGGCTGGTTACAAAGAAGGAGTACAGTGACTTTATGCTCCGTTTACGCTTTCAGGCTTATCGGAAAAGCCCGGGGAATAGTGGTGTCCAAATCAGAAGCCGATATGACGACGAGGCAGGCTGGCTTGACGGCCCACAGATTGATATCAATCCGCCGGGACCCTGGCGAACCGGTATGATTTGGGACGAAACACGAGGTGTCAAACACTGGCTCTATCCAAAAGTGCCGAAAGGCAAATGGGTTGATAAATCGATGGCAAATCCGGACCTTGTTTTTTATTATAGCGATGAGGAACCCGACTGGAATGAACTCGAAATTACAGCGGCAGGCACCAGA
>JAUWLI010000286.1 GCA_030613765.1 Phycisphaerae bacterium | reverse complement strand
ACACCGATAGCACGATTGTCTTTGTCGAGGTAAGAACAAAAGCCGACTCCGATTTCGCTTCCCCCGAAGATTCTATCACAACCCCAAAGAAAACCAGGCTGCTCCGCACCGCCCGCTATTTTCTCGCAACCAATAATATAGCAGACCGCCCTTATCGCTTCGATATTGTTGCGATTGTCCTCGACAAAAACGCCCGCCCCGAAATAAATCACTACAAAAACGCCTTCACCCCATAGCAGCCGTCTTACGAGGCTTGCGAAGCACGCCGCGGCAATCTAAAAGCCAATTTAGCCTGCCGTTTCATCGCTGGTTCTATTTTTTTGAAATTACGACCAATTCCATAGAATTCTATTACTTTTTATACCTTTTTTGTCTATAATAGTAATGATTTAGCAATAGTGAAAATTCAGAGTGAAAGCGGCTGAATGATGAAAAAGAAAATTTTTATCCTCCTGTTATTTCTTCTTTGGCTTAAACCTGTTTACGCTGACACCTGGTGTTGTCCTCCCGTGGTAAATTATTGCTCTGAAAACAAATTATTCATTGCACGTGTGACAGCCGCGAATGCAAACAACTTACCATTCGTTGAAGTATTTCACACCGAAGTTTCGATAGAGACTTTTTTATGGAAAGCTGCTTTGGGCAATGACTATTCTCCGGGAAAGGCCTTTGTTTCGAATGAGGGAGAGTATGTTGTAACTATCAACGAGTGTAGTGGTCGCGTTCACGGCGGCATGGGAGATTATGTGATAGCTTTTTATAACAAGGAAGGTCTAATTAATAACTATTCATTGGAGCAGATATTACATTATCCCGACAAAATCGATAAAAAGCAATTCAGAGCATTAATCAGCCGAAGTGTCTCAGGCCGGTACTGGGCTGGCGAGCCGTTTTTTTTCGATAGTTTTGATAACAAATTGTTTTTCTGTACGTGGCTTACTTATGGACAGCGCTGGCTTGCATGGCAGGCAACTGATGGCAAAGAAATCAAAATCACGGAAAAGATGATCCAACGCTGGAACGAAAAGGCACGCCTCTGGGCTCGCGAAGTTGGCATAAACACGAGACATTACCGCTCTGCTGCCGATTTTCTTGTCATGCTCAAAAATCCAGAAGACCGAAAAGTTATCGAATCTTTGCTTGCCGATACTAGTTTCTACACCCGACCGGTAAATAAATGGAAGGGAGAATTCATTCGTTACAACGCAAGCTCGCCGAAACGTGCCCTGGCGGAATCCATCCTCGCTCAATGGGACGGCAAGCCCGAGGACAATTACTACTATCTTGGTACGGTTGAGGGAACATTGAAATTGCACGTGCCCCCTAAAGCTGGAGACCGTTGGCTGTGCATCTATCTTCTGCCCGGTGAAGTTATTAAGGACAATTGGTACGCCGAAGTCCCCGTCCATAGAGTAACTGGCTACTTTTGGAAATATTCTTTCCACAATCACAAGTGGCCGACAAGTAATATACCTTTCCGCATTCAGGGTGTAACACCGGGAAAGTATCGGGTAAAAGCCGTATGGGACAAAGCCCAACCGTACAATTTCGGGAACGATTACATAAAGGGCCCGCCGCAGAAAGGGGATTATCAAAGTTTGGATTCGACCATCATAACCGTTGAAGCGGGCAAAACCGTCGACAACATAATCATCGATTGCACCCACAAGGTAACCAATGCAGCCGATTGACACACATTGCCATTTAACTTCTCAGTAATTCCCAAAAAAAACTGTTACTTTTTCCGGCATTTTGCGTCATAATATATTGTTGCCGAATCCAGATCCGTTGGGCTGTCTAATTGTAGTTGTAGGCTCATATATTAGCGGGAAAAGGAGGTAAAAAATGTTGCATCTCAAATTAAACCAAATGTCGCTGTATCTTTTCGTTGTTCTAATGCCGTGCTTCGTGTTTGCGGGCGATTCTGAATTGCAAGCCCTGAGAGAAACTCTGCTGCAAGAGGATATTACGACCTATTACGGCCTTTCGGTCCCTCAGAATGATCCTCGTCTAATGGCCATCAGGAAGCTCCAGGGCATTGGCTCCCCTGCAGCGGTTGCTATTCTTAGGGACTTCCTCACTGTTGATGGCATAAAATGTCAACAGCTCAAGCAGCATTCTCTGATCGCCTTGGGCAATATTGGAACACGGCCCGCGATAGACTCCATTCGACAGTTTGAAGCATGGAGCAAAAAGAGATTCACCAAACCTTCACCCTTCCGATTTGGCTTTAAAGACCTTGCCGTAGACCACATTTCCCCATGTAACCTGTCACCGCTTGCTAAAACAACCGACGAAAAAAACACAACTTGGGCTATATTTCAATGGCAGTGCCATAGCGCGGTTGCTGAAATCTGGATTTGCAAATCCCTTGGAGATGTTTTGTGGTCACAGCCAATACTTCTCGACTTGCCGGGCATACCTGAATTCTACCCCTTTAGCCGTAAATATAGAAAGTGGGATGACAGATGCAGCTTCCAAATCAAAAACGACTCCATCAAAATCGTAGTCGATGAACAAGTCTGGGAATCCCGAATTACCGACCATCTCGTAGATTCTGATAAAGATGCTCTCCCGGACCACGTAGAAGCACGCCTGCTCACCGACCCAAATGACCCTGATTCCGACAAGGATGGCCTGCCCGATGGCAGGGACTGCAATCCCCTCACGCCAAAACATAATGACACTAATGATGTAACCCAAATACGCCAGGCCGTTTTCTCCGCCCTTTGTGCCACGAGCAATAGTCGGGACACTATTGTTATTGTTGACAGGGCTGATTTCGCAAAGCAGGAATATTATGGCTATGGCGGGGTCGTTCTTCGTTCGCCGCAATCAAGAGATGGATTCGTTAACATAACACGTATAAAAGCGAACCTTATATCCCCTGATACCGCGACCGCATATATAACGGACTATGAGGGAAACTTGGCTGCAAGTGGACATCTGGCAAAATTGAAAAAGCTCCATGGAAAATGGGTTGTTGTGGAATTTAAAATGACCTGGATCTCTTGAGATAACATCTTGACAAAATGTTAATAAATCTGTTCTATTGACACAATGGAACTGATTGACACACATTGCCATTTAACTTTCAAGCAGTTGGCGAGCGACATTGACGATGTTATCCGGCGCAGCATCGACGCCGGCGTCACCTCCTGGATAACCGTCGGCACCGATCCCGACCACAACCAGAAAGCCATCGAGCTCGCCCGCAAATATGATAACATGTATGCCACCGTCGGAGTCCATCCCCACGATGCCAAAGAAGTGACCGGCCAGGCAATAAGGCAGTTACATGCCTTTGCGCAAAACAAAAAAGTCATTGCAATTGGCGAGCCAGGCCTCGACTTTCACTATGACCATTCCCCCCGCGACAAGCAGGCCGAAGTGTTCACGAGTCATTTACAGCTCGCGCAGGAGCTGGACCTGCCCGTCATAATACACAGCAGGGAGGCCTTCGATGAGACGATGGAAATCTTACAGCAGTCAGGCCCCGACCTCAAAAAAGTCGTCTTTCACTGCTTCTCCGGCTCGCCCGAACAGGCCAGAATCGTTCTCGACGCCGGCTTCTATATCTCTTTTACAGGCGTAGTAACATTCAAGAACGCCAAATCCATCCGACAGGCCGCCGAGATTGTCCCGCTGGATAGATTAATGCTCGAAACCGATTGTCCGTATATGTCCCCGGAACCGATGCGAAAGCAGAGGATAAACGAACCTGCCCTAATGGTACACACCGCAAAATTCCTCGCCGATCTCAAAGGCATGGACCTGTCCGATTTCGCAGCGGCCGTTACCACAACATCCAAATCTTTCTTCAATCTACCTTAAGCTGAACATTTCATTCAGATTTTATTGTTTTGATTGTGTTCGTGGCCCTTGGCCGCTATGGTTTTCCTGCTTGTAAAGTTGCAGTTGTTTGCGAAGGCGAATCATAAGTTTCTCAGCCCGGGCCTTGGAAGCCAATTCCAGTGCCGCCTCGGCGGTTGTTACTGCCTGTTCAAATCGGCCCGCCCTTGCATACACTCCTGCCAACGTCTCAAGGATGTTCGCGTTCTGATACTTTGTTAGCTTGGCTGCTCGTTCGCCAAGGACAATTGCCTCACTGATGTCCCGTATCTTTGGGTCCGGATGCGTAGCCAGAATCTGTGCCATGTGATTCAAGGGCACAGGCCAGTTAGGCTTCAGCCGCACTGCTTCTCGAAAATGCTCAA
>JAUWLI010000334.1 GCA_030613765.1 Phycisphaerae bacterium | reverse complement strand
TGAAAATCAGTAACGATGATATCCGGGTTCTCGCTACATGCCAGCTTAAAGGCCTCCGCTCCGTTATCTGCCGTTATAACCTCATAATCGTTATTACGCAGCTTTATCGCCACTACATGAACGATATGTATCTCGTCGTCTACAATCAGCACTCTCTTTTTCGACATCATACTCCTCCACAAATTTTTCCGGATTCACAAATACAGATTATCAGCCATCGGCGTGACAGAAGCGTCCACCTCAGGCAGATTAGATTGGGGCAGTTCTTAACTACCCTTTGCTCGTTACAGGCATGGGTTCGACTATTTCTCTGGTTGCCAAAGGCACCTCAAAGCCAAACGTACTTCCCACGCCGGGCTTACTGCTGACAAACACCCGGCCTTCGTGCACTTTTTCAACTATTTGTTTAACAAGGTTAAGCCCCAGGCCTGTGCCTTTTGCCTGTTTTTTGTTTGCACCAATTCTGTAAAACTTATCAAAGACATGCTCGATTTCATCTTCGGGAATCCCGACTCCCGTATCAATTACACTTACCCGTATCAGATTTTCGGTCTCGTCAACCTCGGTTTCAATTTTTACCGAACCTCCCGAAGGGGTATACTTAACAGCATTACTGAGCAGATTAACAATAACCTGCGAAATCATATCCTTATCGGCATACACCTGGTCGAAAACAATCGGCTTTTGCCCGATAATTTCGATATTCTTTTCCTCGGCGTAGCTCTTTATCATTTGCAACTGTTCTTCGATAAGTATTGTCAGGCTGACGGATGTCTTTTCTACCTTTACCAGGCCCGATTCAATACGCGAGATATTGAGGATATCTTCAATCAATCGATTCAATCTCTTTGCCTGGCTTTGAATCACCGAACAAAACTCTTTTATTGTCTTTTCATCATTAGCTTCACCATCAGCAAGCATTTCCGAATAGGCAGTGATAGAAGCAAGCGGCGTTTTCAATTCGTGCGAGACATGGCTAACAAAATCATTTTTCATCTGCTGAATTTGCTTTTCACGCGTAATGTCGTGCAAAACGGCCACGGCCCCGCAGACCTGCCGGTTCTGGTCGTAAACACACGAAATAATGCAGTCGTAAGTCTTTGGCTCTTCGTCTTTTAGAAATTCGATTTCCTTCCTTGTAGCCTGCGCCTTACTTTGTCTGCTGTGGCTCAAGATATCTACAAATTCACTTTTGTCCTGCTCTACCAGCTCGCCGACCGGCTTATGCTGTGAACAGGTAAAATCAAAATTGAAAAGTCTGCCGGCGGCTTCATTTGCCATCAACAGCTTGTCATACTCGTCAACAACAATAACGGCATCGCGGATACCATATATAATCGCCTCGATGTGTCCCTTTTGCCGCTGTTTTAGCTGAATCTGAATTTGCAAATCACTAACCTGCTTTTCGAGTTCGCCTATTACATTCGAGTAACGCACAAGTGCCTCGGTAAGAAGCTGGCTCAATTCATCTATTAGTGCATTACCGTTTGCTTTCGGTTTGTCATTTGCGCAAAAGCGGGAATCCATTATGTCATCTGCCTTTAGGCGTTTAGCTATGGGCGTGATTGCCCCAGCCAGTCTTATCCAATACCAGCCAAGCCAAATCACGCCCACAGCCCCAACAATGTGGCACGCCGAGGCAACGGGAATCCGCTGCATATAACCGGCGAAACGCCCACCCTCTTCCGCGCCAGAGTCCGGCCACTGGGCGAGGCCCCCAAGGAGGCTAATCGCCACAACAGCCGAGACTATCAAATATAAGTTTCTTACCGATCTCAAAAAAACAACTCCAATCCTTTTTTAATCCCGGATTGGGATTAAATTTACAGCCGACTTCGCCTGCTGTTTATCTCCTCAGAAACTTTTCCGAATCTTTGCGTTCAAAATCCTCGAGCATAATCCTGTCTATGTTCAGGTCAGCAGTAGGATCCGTTTCGTGGATGATTTTTTCTTTCAGCCGTATCGCCTCAAGGTATCCCGGGCGAAGTTCGAGTGCGATATCCAGCTCCCGCATCGCGGATTCGTTATCATTTTCAATGTAGTATCTTGCAGCCATCGCGTAACGGTCTTCAGCCAATCTCGCTCTGCCTATCCACTGCAATTCATCCCTGGCGCCAAATCTCTTACGCCTAACATCATCAGCCCTGGCATCACTATTTGTCTCTTCCGGCTCATCTATAATATGAGGCGTAAGCAATACTATGACTTCCTGGCGTGTAGTCGAATCATCAGTACTCCTGAACAATCCTCCTATAAGTGGAAGGTCTCCGAGCAAAGGTATCTGTTTTCGGCTTGTAACGACAACATCTCTAAACAGGCCACCGATAACAATTGTCTGGCCATCTTTGACCATTACGTTTGTCGCCAGCTCTGCTGAGAACTCGTCAGGTATATCATTGCTTTTCAAAGTACCTGAACTGTCCTTGGGATGGATATCCATCCGGATATAGCCATCGTTACCTATATAGGGCCTGAAAGACAGTTTGGTACCCGTATCGAGGAACTTGACGCTCTGTGTTGTCGAGGTCTGCGTTTGTGTAGTTTGATCTATGTAGCCAATCTTCGTACCAATGTAAACCTGGCCAAGCTGCTTATTGACCGCCAGAATCTTGGGATTAGCAAGAATCGTGGTGTCTGTTACCTCTTCCAGAGCGGTTATAAATGCCGTCACATCGCCAATGCTGACCCCGACTCTCAAGCCGTTGCCTCCGATACGTGCAAAGCCTGCTGTCTCAAGCATTGCACCGGGAATTGGGCCTGCTGCTATTTGCTGAATAGGCGTTTGAGTCGGAACCGCATCATTCCACTCATCGGCTACCTGTGCAGTGGTACCTTGTAAATGAGTACCAGCCATCATGTTCAAGTCGATACCAAACTCCATTCCTTCGGTCAAGGTAGCGCTTAGAATGGTCGCTTCTATCAAGACCTGTCTGGGACGAATGTCCAGCTCTTTAAGCAATGCTTCGACCTCAGCTATATTCTCAGGGTAATCGAGGAGAACGATGGTGTCATTCAATGCCATATTATCACCACCTCCGGTGCCGGCGCTAATAGCCTCACCGGTAGGCACGATGTTCTCGGCAGGAGTGCTAGCCTGAATGGTCCCGGCGCCACTAAGCACCGGCGTGATGAGCTTCTGTGCTTCAGCAGCGCTGATATAGTAAAGCGTAAAGACCTTGTATACCATTCGATCTTTGTCTTCCATGATCTTTTTGAACTCCTCAGCGGTATACACCCAGATAACATTATCCTTCTCCTCATACTTGTACCCATGACCCAGAATCGCGTTAAGGGCGCTCTCAAAAGTCATATCATAAAGAGTGGCAGCAGTAACCATCCCGTCCACTTTCGACGAGGGCACAATATTTTTCTGGTACTTTGTGCCTAAAAATCGAAGTGCATCCCGG
>JAUWLI010000080.1 GCA_030613765.1 Phycisphaerae bacterium | reverse complement strand
AGTGGCTACACGTGGTTTGCCGTGATGTCGGTTTACTCACAAGTATCGGGGCTCAAAGACGTGAATACTTTTTTCGGGAACTTAAGAAACGGTGGGAAATATGAAGGATTTTGGGCGGGTCTAAAGGACGATAACACTATTTGGATGGGTTCACGAAATGGCATCACCTTTGGCCGGTGGGATGATAACAATCCTCAAGTTATTGGTCCCAGGCTGGAAAAGAATCGCTACTATGTAATTGCCGGTCGTATGGGCGCCGGCACCGGGAAAGTCACCATCGAACTTTTTATCAATGGGACCAAACCAGTGGCGTCCAAACCTTTCCCCGTCAATCCAAAGGCGAACTCGTCCAAAATGGCGATTGGACAGGAACGAGATGCAACGAACCATCCAGGCCATGAGTCCTTCGACGGTGAGCTGGCCCGCTTACTCATGTGGGATCGTCCTCTGAGCAACCAGGAATTTGAGAAGACACTGTCTTCGTTGAAAAAAACCTACATGTTATCCCCAGAAGATAATCTCAATTGAACTTTGGCAGGCCATTGTTATAATGGTTGTGAGATATTGTATATGGAAGAGTCGATTCATATTTATGGTAAATGGGGAATCCCCAATTGGTAAAGGAGGTCTATCATGAAACTTAATCAAGGTTGGTTTGGCGTAATTTTCGTTGCAGTCGTGTGGTCGGCGTTGCTGGTGGCCATAGGTTGTGCCTCTGAGGCTGCAGCGCAAGAGAGGAAAGTTACTGTTTTGCAGTCGGAGCTGCCGGCCGTCATAAGAAAAGCTATTGACAAGGCCTTTCCAAAGGGCCGGATTATAAAAATTGAAAAGGAGGTTGAAGGTGAGGACCCGGGCCAGTATGACGTGGATGTACGTTCCGGGGTAAAAGAGTACGAAGTTGAAATCTCGGCTGAAGGGAAAGTCAAGGAGATAAAGGAGAAGGCAGGTGAAGAAGCAGCTCCAGGCGGCGAGCAGGAAAAAAAGTGGACCGATACATTCGGCCAGGAGAACTGCACGTTCTCTTCGGTCGGCAGGAATCGGTTCTTTATTCTCGAGCCCGGTCATCAACTGACGCTGGAAAGCAGCGAGGAAAAAGTAGTTATTACCGTTCTGGATGAAACAAAGAAGATCGGCGATGTAATAACGAGGGTTGTTGAAGAACGGGAAGAAGTGGACGGAAAACTGAAGGAGATATCGAGGAACTTTTTCGCCATTTGCAGAGAGCACGGCGATGTATTCTATTTCGGAGAGGAGGTGGACGACTACAAGGATGGCAAGATAGTCAACCACTCGGGGGCGTGGAGAGCTGATGAAAAGGATTCGAGAGCGGGTATCATAATGCCCGGTACGATCCTGCTGGGGGCCAGACATTACCAGGAGATCGCCCCGAACGCAATGGACAGGGCTGAGATACTGAGCGATGACGTGACGATGAAGACGCCGGCGGGGATATTTGGAAACTGCATAAAAGTGGAAGAGACGTCCGGAATAGATCCGGACGACTTGTGCTATAAAACGTACGCGCCGGGTGTGGGCATCATTCAGGATGATGACCTGGTGCTGACCAAATACCGCAAAGCCAAAGGACAAAGCGTTTCGTTCGAAGATTTGCCGCTTATTAAAAAGAAAACCGTCGATGTTCTGATTGCTTACGATTCCCTGACGGGGAACACCGAACGAATGGCGCAGGCCGTGGCCGAAGGCGTCAAGCGAGTGGCCGGTGCGGCTGCGGCGGTCAAGAGGGTCAGTGAAGTGACAAAAGAAGACCTCACGACAGCAGAGGCGATTGTTCTGGGATGTCCCGCCTATTACGCCAACATACCCGGCAGAATGAAAATCGTGATCGATGATTGGTCGTGGAAAATGAAGGTGGATTTTACGGACAAGGTAGGGGGGGCGTTTGCCACAGGAGGTGGTCAGATGGGAGGCAAGGAACATACGGTCATCTCGCTTCTTCTGTTTATGATAAACAATCGGATGGTCGTTGCAGGCCCCCTTTATCAAGACCAGGAGGGGGAGGACATTTGGGCCGAGGCTGGCGCCGGGGCAATGACCGGGCCAATCGATCCAGGGATCGGGCCCAAGGAACTCGACAGTGCCAGCCGACTCGGTGAACGGGTGGCACAGCTTGCCGTGAAGCTGTAAGGATTGATGGGGCAAGGTTGTAGAAGTTGACTCTATTTTTGCCTCTGAAATTGGCTGAAATTGGGTTTGTTTCCGGCTTCGCCAGAGGCTACGCCGCGACAAGTTGGGTTTGAATTGGGTTTGTTTTGGCATTTTATTGGCTTTAATTGGGTTTGATTGGCTTTGAATTGGCTTTGAATTGGCTTTAATTGGCTTTGTTTTCCCAATTGACCAAGTGTCCATTTGTTCATATCCCCTTGTTAATACTTTATTTACGTTCAACTTGACTTTTCGGAAATTGGCTTTGTTTTGCATAAAAAGTTTGATTTGTAGTGCGCTCATGACATCTGTAATTTTATCTCTACAGTTGTAGAATGCCGTAAAGAGACGTAAATCCTTTATTAACCACGGATTAACACTGATTTTCACGGACCTACTTGATAAGTAGGCAAGGATCAACAGATAAAGGCACGAAGAACACGAAGAAATATTAGACAGGATAACAGGATTAACAGAGATCATAGAGGTTTTTGGCCGGCTTGGTGTTCTCGGCAAACTCTGCTCTAAAAGCGAGCTTTTGACGCAGAGGGTTGCCTTCGCCCACAAGGCCATTGAAATGGCCTTTTTCAAAAGCCGGCTAAAAACGGTTCTTATTAGTCGTAAAGATGCACAAAAAGGTGCTTTATTAGTCATTAATACACCAAAATGTTCAAAACCTGGCTTTTATGATGCAAAATAATGCTTTTTTGCGTGTATCTGCTGATACTAAGACTCTTGCGGTTCTCCGCTAAATCCGTTGCCTACTGGCGGTTTACGTTTGCCTAGTGGCAAACATACAGGTATTTTAACAGTATTCCGAACATAAGGCAACGAAAAAATGACAAAAAAAGTGCTTTTTTTAGCCGCCCTTTTACTATTGAAATCCTAAATATCTCCCGTATACTCTCTCTAAAGTGAGCCGATTTCCCCGAGTTGACGGGAAGTGCAGGTTTTGGTTTATTGAATTATTCCGCGTGTGCTGTTTGCCAACATGGGAATATTATGAAAGATGAAATTGAGAAGAAAAAGATTTGTTATCCTAATGGCAAGCTAGAAGCAGAGAGAAGCTATAAACAAGGTGTGCCTCATGGATACCACCGTGAATGGCATGAAAATGGTATTCTATCTTCCGAAATTTATTTTAATTATGGTGCACCTGAAGGTGTTGGTAGGCAGTGGGACAAAGATGGAAATCTACTTTTTTCCTACGAGATTAGGAATGGAACCGGAATCCAAAAAGTCTGGTTCTCAGACCAAGGGATCTGGGCTGAGATATCATGGGTAAATGGTAAAATGACAGGAAGACATCGAACTTATAGTATAGATGATGGATCCATAATGGGAGATACTTTTTGGATTGAAAACAAAGAGGTTTCGAAGAAAAGTTATATTGAAGCTTGTAAGACAAATCCGAATCTGCCTCGATATGCAAAGGAATGTGACAAGCCTAAAAAGACAAAAAGAAACGATCAGTTGATCGATACAGTTGAAGCTAGTGAGAATGATAAATTCCACATTGACGAAGAGGGTTTTGTGTCAGAACTGCTTGCATCAAAGGATATTCAAGAAGCTCTTTCCTGGCTAACGGAGTCCAACGTTCCGGAACGGTCTTTAGGAGAGGCACAAGAAAGAGAGGCATCAATTGCCTTGGTGAAATCTTTATATCAGCTTGGTGCTAAGAATGTATGGGTTTTTGATATTGACGGAGATTTAGATGAAGAGCAGAATTCCGGACGGTTAATAGTAGAGTTATCTGAAGATCGTAATGAAAGACATAAGTTACTTGTAAAGTGTGGGGAAATTGGTGCAGCGCAAGGTTTTGATGCTGAACCTGATACTGGCCAAAGGTATACCCTTTTAATGCTCGATTGAAAACATTAATAGGATTTCTGACATAAAGGTTGTATAGAAGATTACATTACAAATATTCACGATAAAATATATCTAAGGCACCATTTGGTGCCTTTTGCTTTTTATAGCCCTTTGACAAGCAGATAAATATTTGGGTCCCTGCCTACAACATGCAGGGACAGGTGGTGGAAGACCACCCTGCAATGGAGGGGGCTAAAAGTCATAATTGGTGCGATGTATCGCACCCTACATGCTGAGGGCATGGCAACGATAGGTGTGAAAATTGCAGAGAAAGGAAATAATGAATGAGAGTGAAGCGTATCTCGTGAAGTGTGAATCGCCGGACATCGCCTAAATCGTGAGTCGTTTTCGCTTTCTATCAATTGACAGTTGTTCGTGCCAACACGCATTGACGGTCAGCCTTTTCACTTATCCATTCGAGTATAACAGCAGCCGTGGTTGCCGGTGCATCAATGGAATGGTCAAGCGTAACCGGCTGCAAAGGTGATACATTTTCGCTTATAACATGAGTTAGCAGGGTATCGCCTCTTTTGTCGGACAATGATAACCGCAGAGTGCCCGGGGCAAACACTCCGAATCTTCCGGTCAAATGCAGTTTATTTCCTTTGAAGCTCGCGTTCAAAGGTTCGCATATAACACCGGCGGCGGTGCAATCGGTAATGGGATAATTTCCACCAATTTTTGTTGAAAGCCACTCGTACTTATAGGTATAGCTTTGGCCCGGGGCAAGCCGGGCGAAGGGGCTGAGCACTTCGCTTTCAAATACATAAGGATTGTCCGAGGCTGTGGCGGGCATGTCGATGTCCTTGTTGTATGCGTGTATGCGTCCCCGGCCGTTTAGCCAGAACTGGACGGAAGAGCCGTCCGGGTAAGGGTTGTCCTGTTCAAATGTAAAACGATGTATAAACGCCGCACCATTTTCACCATCAACGGTTGCCACCCACCCGGCGTGACTATCCATGCCGATCTTGCCGACACGATATTGATAATTCACTTTCATCAAACCCTTGTCGTAATCGGCCTGGAATGAGGGATTGTCTCTTTTGCCGAATATGACATCGTAACCTTTTGCAAAGTGGCTTTTCGGATTGATCGGGCAGAAGGCGTTCATAAGCTCATTGTGACTTGAACCATCCGCCTTAGAGCCGTCTAACTGCGTATGCGCCCATATCCCCCAACGTCTTGGTTTATTATCCACGTTCGTCATGCTTGCTTCAATAGTCACGCGTGTTCCATCCGGGTGCAGGCGAATCATACGAGAAAAGCGAATGCCACTACATGGATCATTTCTGCTGGTCAACCGTACACCTACGGCTCCGTTGTTGTCGGCGGGCAAATGCTCCATAGTGTAGGGTTGTCCATCGAGCACAGCATCTGGAGGGCCGGGCCACTGCCGGTCGTTATCCCATCCCTGCGGTGCCGGCCAAAGTTTGTCGCCGCCATAATTGAGCCAATTGCCATTGGGGTCAAGACCCGTAGCCGGGGGTGATGTCCCGGCCAATTGAGGATTCACCCAGAAGAACTCCTTATCGCCAAGTTTGTACTGTATGATCCTGCCGCCGATTTGAGGCACTATATAAAGCTCAATGAATCCGTTGGCCAGGCACATTGAGTCCCAGCCTTTGTATGTGCGCCAGTCTTTGGCAAGTTTGGTTTTGTCACTGGAAGCACCATCAACCGCGGGGCTGAGACGGTTGCAGGATTGCATTAGAGGCATTAATGCGATTAGCACGATAGATGTTCTGGCAAACAGTTTCATTGGTAGTCTCACGCTGTTTATAACACAAAAGAATTGAAAAGACCAAGAAAAAATTAACTCGTGAATCGTGAATCGCCGGTTGCCAGTTGCCCTATTGCATAAAAAAAGCCTTACACAACATCCGCAAGGCTTTGTGGGTATTTCAATTTAAATCAGGTGTCAGGATTTTATCGCTGTCAGGATTTTCCTTTTTGTTTTAAGAGGTCGTCGACCCGCTTATCAATATTCTTCTCCTTTGTTTTGGGATCCCCTAGCTTTTCAATCTCGGCCTGACTTTCCTCCATGCGTTTTTGGAGATCTTTAAGTCTGTCACGCAGCCTCTTATAGGTTATTTTCTTTTCTCTTACAATGAGGTCAAACCTTCGGCTGACCGCTTCTCTGAGCTTTTTAATTAATTCATTCTTTTTTTTGGGGTCCTTTGTTTCCCTGATTTGTCTAAGCAGCCTGTCCCGCCAGTTCCCGAGTTTTAACTTTTCTTTAAGGACCTCACCAAGTTCAGGATTTCTTCTTTCGGCCTCAAAAATCGGCCAGTATTTTTTCCGGATAATGTCATATTTCTTCAAATACAGATCCGGGTCCTGGAGGAGCTTTTTGAGTTCCTGTGCCTGCCTGGGGAAATTCTCGTCCAGCCATTTAAGAAACTCTTCCCGCATCTGCTTTCTCCATTTATCTATGCGTTCTAATACGATTTTACTGAACTCATCCCGGCCTTGCTCTCTAAGCTCAGATTTGAAACCATTCGGATCCTCCTTGCGCATCTTTTCCAGCTCTTTTGCCTTCTCCGGCTTGCTCTGTTTAATGCTCTTTAAAATCCGTTCAATTTCCTCATCCGTCAGCTCGAACCTTGGCCCCCGTCTCGGCGGCCGGGGTGCTTTCTCCGTCCAGATGTCTTCTTTCTTTTCATCTTTTTTCTCATCGCTCGTCCCCTGAGCCCAGCATGGCAGGGCGGACACCGTTATCATCGCTGCCAGCATCAAAATCAAAAATAGTCCGTACTTTGCCTTCATTCCTTTTTACCCTTCCCAAATATCGCTACTAATTGCTACAAAATCCATCTCCAGCTCGGTAACAGCCGATCGGCCGTTGCCGCCTGTATCCCCAAGTTCCAAAGTCGTCAATTCGACTTCAAGCCCATCAAGCTCGGCAGTAAACACCGCCAGATCTCTATCATCGGCGGCAACATTATCACTGTCCCAGACCGCCGGTGATATCACGTAAAAATCTTTTACCGGCCTGTTGTTACTTACATACAGTTTTATGCTTACCGATGCAAGAATAATAAATACGGCAGCCACAGGTGCCAGCCTGTAGGCCAAGCGCCTGAAAGTGTGCTCCTTCCTGATGCGTATCCGCTCTGCAATTTTACTGTTTATGGCCGCGATCAGCTCCGGGCTCGGCTGCGGCGCAGGATTTTGGTCCAGGATTCGCTTAACCTCAGCAAAATCTTCAACGCAGTTTTGGGCCTCTTTGCTGCTGACGAATCTTTCGAACAAATCCTTTAGATTTTCCTCATTTCGGTCATTCATAGCACCGTTACCCCATTAACTCTCTCAGTCTTTTTATCCCCCGATGCAGCTTCGACAATGTTGTTCCTATCGGCTCTCGCCGAATTGCTGCCATCTCCTTCAAACTCAACTGCGAATAAAAACGCAGCATTATCAATTCCCTTGTGTCGTCATTCAGCTTGCCAAGCTGTATTTGCAGTTTATCAATCCTCTCGTCCTCTGATCGTTTCGGCTCTGTTATTTGGTGTTGAAGCTGTTTTTTTCGAGCCTCGTGCAATTTTTTCCGTCGCTGCTTACTCCTTAAATAATCATTGAAAAGATTGGTCGCTATTTTAAAGAGCCAGCTATCAAATGAGCCACCCTTGTAGGAGGCGATTTTCCCTACCAGCTTGAAAAAAAGCTCACTTAGCAGCTCGTCACTGAGTTCGCTGTTGCCGGTCAATCGGTAGAAATAACCATATATCCGGCTGGCATAAATATCAACTAATTGCGCAAAATCGTCGGCTGAACCGGCCTTACAGCCTTCTATTATCTTGGCCAGATCGTCACTTTTAGCCATATTTTACGCGTTTTTTACTATAAATAAAGACGGTATTCACAACTGATTTATTGCATAAATGAAAAAAATATGGTGTTTTTTTGCTCAGCAGGCGATATTTTTCCCAGCTTTTCAGAGGTTTTCTTCTTCCTCGTCGCCCTCAAGTTCGTCGTCACCATCGAGTTCGTCGTCGACCTTCCATCGATCAGATTCGTCGATATCCTCGATTTCTCTCTTCATGTACTTGAATAACTTATCCTGCATGGGTGCTAATTTCCCATACCACTGTGTCATCTGCTGATAGCTGGCTACCAGCATGTCAAGACGGATTAGCTGCCATTTGGCTATGCACTCGGGCTCCTTGATGTTAGTAAAGGGGTCGCATTTGAAGGATCTTCGGCCGTTGGGCTCAATCTCGCACAATTCGCAATCTTTGCATTGAATCATTTTTGCACCACAGTCTAAATCGGCCAAAGCCGGGTGTTACCCAAAAAACCGCCGATAACAGGCCTGCTTTACGCCTATTGATTATTGTACTATTTGTTACTTCTAACTGATTAATTTGTACTTTTTACTTGTTACTTTGTTCATAATATCATATATCACAAGGGCATAAAAGCAATTTGCAATAAAGATTTCAGTATGTTTGTTGGAGTAACACATGGCAAAGCCAAGACGCAGGCGCAAAGTGGGCAGTAAAAAAAGACGCGCACGCTGGAAAATTCGGCATAAAATCAGTTGATTTGTGACAAGTGGATGAGTAGAGAAGTAAATGAGCGGACCAGTTACCCCATTTACGCATAAACACATTTACGCATATATTCAACGCGATAAATGAAGCACTTCAAAATCACTTTCAAGCCCGATGGCAAACAGATATCGATACACTCCGGCGCGACACTTTTAGAGGCAGCGGGTCAGGCCGGGATAATCTTAAACAACGTATGCGGCGGTAAGGGCACATGCGAAAAGTGTGCCGTAATCCTTGAGCCGGACTCTCAGCAGGTCCTCGCCTGCCAGTACCGGGTTCAAAGTGACCTTACCGTAACAATTCCCGTCAGTTCCAGGTTCTTCGAGCAGAAAATCTTAGCCGAAGGTATTGAAACCGCCAGAATCCTGCCTGACATATATGAAAAGTATCTGGAGATTCAGCCAAAAGATCAGATTCTGGGGGTAGCGGTTGATATCGGCACGACGACGGTTGTTGCCCGTCTAATCAACATGCAGGATGGACGATGCATTGCAACTGAGGCTGCTCTTAATCCGCAAACCCGATACGGTGACGACGTCGTTAGTAGAATCGCTTATGCCGAAACAGATGCAAAATCAGCCGAACTACAAAAAGTTATCACCGATTGTTTGAATGAATTGATTACCCGGCTTTGCAAAAAGGCTTCCATCGACAGTAAACAGATTTTCGAGGTCTGCGCTGTCGGCAATACGACGATGAACCATATCTTTCTAAATCTGCCTGTAAAGCAGCTTGGGCAGGCGCCTTACAAAGCGTACTCTCTCGATGCCATAGATACAGCCGCCGAGGAATCGGCTTTGCAGATAAACCCGGCCGGGAATATCCATACCGTAGAAAATATCGCCGGCTTCGTTGGCTCCGATACTACTGCCGTTGCGCTGGCGATTGATATTGATACTTTCGAGAAGATGTCACTTATAGTTGATATAGGTACAAACGGTGAGATTGTGCTGGGGACCGCCGACAAGCTATACGCGGCAAGCTGTGCGGCAGGCCCAGCCTTCGAAGGGGCAAGGATAAGGTGCGGCAGCAGGGCGGTAGAGGGGGCGATAGAAGCCGTAGTTGTAAACGAAGACGAAATCGTTCTGGATGTGATAGGAAATAGCCCAGCGCATTCGATATGCGGCAGCGGCTTGATTGATGCGGTTGCGGTCCTGCTGAATCTTGGTATCGTTGATGCGACAGGCCGGTTTGTTGAAGCCGGTATACTCAAAGATAAATTGCAGTCGGCAATCTTTTCGCGAATTACCGAGCAGGATGGCCAGCCGGCTTTTCAACTCGACGATGCACAAAAGGTTGTTCTCACACAGGCCGACATTCGACAGGTCCAGTTAGCCAAGGCGGCCATTCGGGCCGGCATCATTTTTTTAGAGCGCAAGCTCGGCATTGCCGATAGTGACATTGAGCAGATTTTCTTAGCAGGGGCGTTCGGCAATTACATCCGCGCTGAAAGCGCGTTGCGACTAAAGCTGCTGCCTGATGTGCCGACTGAGCGGATTCGCTTCGTCGGCAACGCCGCGAGCAGCGGGGCGCAGATGATACTTTTATCCCGGCAGTGCCGGGAAAAAGCCCGGCAGTTGGCC
>JAUWLI010000242.1 GCA_030613765.1 Phycisphaerae bacterium | reverse complement strand
TCCGTCGCGTTGCAGGAATTCATGTGGTTTTATTCTGACGTAGCAGTACAAGTCACCTCTTGGCCCACCGCCTCGGCCGGGTTCGCCTTCGCTGGTGACTCTTACACCCTGTCCTTCGTGAACGCCCGGCGGGATTTTGATATTGACGACCCTCTTTTTGGGAACTCTGCCTGTACCTTTGCATTTTTTGCAGGGATTAGTAATGATTCGCCCGCCGCCTTTGCATTGCGGACAGGTCGAGACCATCTGGAAGAAACCGCCTCGCCTTGCGACCTGGCCGCTACCACCACAACTCGGACACTTGCCGGGCATAGTCCCTTTTGCGCTGCCGCTGCCGGTACATTCAGGACATAAATCCTGACGAGTGAATTCTATGGTCTTGTTTGTGCCTTTAGCAACATCATTCAGTGTCAGATCAACGGAGGTTTCCAGGTCATAGCCCCGCGCCGGACCGGTCCGTCTGCCTCTTCTCCCACCCATCCCGAACAGGTCACCGAATCCACCAATTCCTGTAAATATGTCCTCAAAGATGCTGCCGATGTCCTGCCAGTTCATATGTGCGTAATCACGCATGCCTATTCCGCGAAGACCTTCGTGACCGAACTGGTCATACCGCTTACGCTTTTCAGTGTCGCTTAGTACCTCGTAAGCTTCGGCGCATTCTTTGAACTTGGCCTCGGCCTCTTTATCATCGGGATTTTTATCCGGATGATACTTCATCGCCATACGCCGATATGCGCGCTTAATATCAGCTTCGGGTGCGTTTTTGTTCACCGCCAGAACTTCATAATAATCCCGCTTGGCCATAATCTCGTATTGCGTTGTGCGTATTGCGTATCGCTTTTTCTGCTAAAGTTTCTTAAGCAGGTTTGATATCATTCGACAGATGTGATCCAGCCTTTCAAGCAATATGGCTTCTGTGTCTTTTTGTAGATACTTCAACGCTTCTGCTATTGTTACTTGCGTCTCCAGTTCTGCACAACTTCCTAATGACATGTACAAAAATTGCATATATTCTTTATTGTGATGTCTCCTAAAACCTTCTGCCACATTTGAAGGTATAGAAACCGCTGCGCGTCTCATCTGGCTAACTAGACCATACATCTCTTGTTTTGGAAATTTCTCTGTCAATCTATATATATCTTTAACCAGATCTATACCCGTTTTCCAAATATCCAAATCCCTATATGTTTTTATTTTTCCAGGCATATATTCTTTTTTCTTTACGCAATACGCATCACGCGATACGCACGACGAAGTTTATCTTATCGAGCCCGGTATTGGCTCTTCATCTTCATCTTTTAAGTCTGTTACCAATACATTAGTGGTTAACATCAGCGCTGCTATTGAGGCGGCCGTTTCCAATGCGGTCCTTGCGACTTTTGCCGGGTCGATAATTCCGGCTTTGAACATATCAACGAACTGGTCGGTGTTGGCGTTGTAACCGACATTCTTGTCTTTCTGCTGCGTTTTTTCGAGAAGTTGAGCGACGACCACATCGCCCTGGCTGCCGGAGTTATCTACTATCTGGGTTGTTGGTGCTTTAAGGGCGTTGCATACAATGTCAAAGCCGATTTTCTCATCACCTTTGGCATTTGCTCTGGTCTTTTCTACCTGGCTGATGGCACGTAAGAACGTAACACCACCTCCCGCGATGACACCTTCTTCGGTCGCCGCTCTTGTGGCGTGTAGTGCATCTTCGAGCAGGTCTTTTCGCTCCTTCATCTCTGTTTCGGTTGCGGCGCCGGCTTTTATGACGGCAACTCCGCCGGTCAGCTTTGCGAGGCGCTCCTGCAGCTTTTCACGGTCGTAGTCACTGGTTGTCTTTTCCATCTGATTTCGAATTTGGTCGCAGCGAGCAGTTATGTCTTTCTTTTTGCCGGCCCCTTCGATTATTGTTGTTGTGTCCTTACCGACGACGATTTTCTTGGCCCGGCCTAATTGTGAAAGCTCAATGCTTTCGAGCTTGATACCCAAATCTTCGGTAATTACCTGCCCTGCGGTTGAGATGCCTATGTCGGCTAACATTGCTTTTCTTCGGTCACCGAAGCCGGGAGCTTTAACAGCGCAAATTCTTAATACGCCTTGTAGGCGGTTAATGACCATTGCGGCCAGAGCTTCACCTTCAACGTCTTCTGCAATAATCAATAACGGCTTTGCTACCTGGGCAATTTTCTCGAGCAGTGGAACAAGCTCGCGAACATTGGATATTTTCTTTTCCTGCAGCAGGATGTAGGCATCTTCAAGGACGGCTTCGAGGGTGTCGGCATTAGTCATAAAGTACGGGGATATATATCCCTTATCGAACTGCATACCTTCAACGAAACTCAGTTCGTTTTCCATTCCTTTGCCTTCTTCGACCTCAATAACACCTTCCCTGCCGACCTTATCAATTGCATCAGCAAGAATTTCACCAACTTCCGGGTCGTTGTTTGAGCTGATGGTTGCCACTTTTGCAATATCGCTGTGGCCTTTTACAGGTACGCTGACCGATTGGATGAATTTGGTGACAATCTCGGTGGCTTTGCTGATTCCACGCTGGATGGCCATTGGATTTGCACCTGCGGTTACGTGCTTGAGGCCCTCGATGTAAATTGCTTCTGCCAGGACCGTTGAAGTAGTTGTTCCATCGCCGACAACATCGGAGGTTTTGCTGGCGACCTGGTTGACCATCTTTGCGCCCATGTTTTTGAATGGTTCGGGCAGCTCGATTTCCTTGCTGACCGTCACACCATCCTTTGTAACTTTCGGAGAGCCCCAGCTTTTTTGCAGTATAACGTTTTTGCCGGTCGGTCCGAGGGTCACTTTAACTGCTTCGGCCAATTGTGACAGGCCGATTTTAAGCTCTGTTCGTGCTGTATCATCAAACATCATTTGCTTTGCCATTTTTTTACCCCTACAAATTCCTTATATAAAATCTTGAAGGTGTTTATTTGCCGTCCTGAATTATCTTTCAATAATCCCGAGGATATCACTTTCTCGTAAAATCACATATTTTTCTCTGTCGATTTCGATTTCGCTCCCCATGTATTTGCCGTAGATAACCTCGTCTTTTTTCTTTACAGACATTTTGCCTCGTTTGCCATCATCGAGTATTTTGCCCGGCCCGGTGGCTATTATTTTACCGATCTGCGGTTTTTCTTTTGCAGCATCGGGCAGAATGATGCCGCCTGTGGTTTTCTCTTCTGCATCTAATTGTTTTATTACAACTCTATCGTCCAAAGGTCTAAGTTTCATAACTCACTCCTTTTCTACTCAGGTTTCACTTTTTAACTACTCATTTACAGTACAGTACATATAAGTCTGATTATTTTTTTATTTCTTGATTGGGACCAGCGTTACCGACTTTAGGTTCATCACCGCACCGCGAGGCATACTTTTGGGTTTAAGGGAAAGGTTATATGTGCCGGGTTTGGTGATATTCACGGTCCCAAGTTTTTCTGTGACAAAACTGGTCCAGCCGCCGGTGTCTTTGACTGTGCCTGCAAGCTCTTGGCCTGCTACCGAAACGATGTATTCGCTGCCGCCCGAGCCTGCTGCACAAGCAAATGTCACCGCAGCATTGAAAGTCCCTGTTTTGTTTACTTTAAAGCGCCAGATGACATAATCAGCGGGATTCGTCCAGTAACCGATATTGTCCTTGCCGCCGCCCGACTCGTACCTGGCGTTTGCCCCGCGAACAACGGCATTACCAGCCTTAAGATTCACTGAGCCGTCTTTTGCCTGAATGGTAACAGCCGGTTCAGCCTCCATTTCCAGAAGAACGACAGTATCAATGACATCGGGGGCCTTACGGGGTACTGTAACGACGAGGTTGCCGCTTTCATCACTATCCAGGAGCAGTTCAGCACGATCCTTGTGAGTAAGCAGATAAGCCATTTGGACGTCGCTTCTGGGCATTGGCACTTCTAATTCACCGTTTTCGGGCCAATCGAAAACATGCAGGTACAGCTTTCCAGGCTTCGCGGTACATCTGCCCCAGGGAAGTTTCTCAAATGGGCTCGCCGTTGTGCCATAAATACTTTCACTGTTCTTCGCCATCCATTCACCCATAGCAGCCAAACGTTCGACGCTCGCTTGGGGGATAAGGCCCTCGGACGTAGGACCGACGTTGAGCAGGAAGTTGCCGCCTTTGCTGGCAATATCGACAAGCTTGCGAATCAGGTCTTCCTTTGACTTCCAGTTATTATCGTAAGACTTGAAGCCCCACGTATCGTTCATTGTCATGCACGTTTCCCAGTCGACACCAGAGAGCCCTGTCGGTGGTATTTCCTGTTCGGGCGTACCGAAGTCACCGGCGAAATAACCCTCTTTGGTCAGGCCTTGCATACCTTTACGGCCTTTACCGACGCGGTTGTTGATAAGGATGTCCGGCTGAAGGCTTCGAACGTAATTGTACAGGTCTCTACCCTGCGGTTCGGTCCAGTCCTTTATCCATTCGCCGTCGAACCAAAGAACACCAAGCGGGCCGTAATTGGCTATTAACTCCTTCAGTTGGGGCTTCATATAGGTTTTAACGTATCGGTTGAAATTAGGATTCGTGCGTTTGCCGTCGTTATAGTTCGGGTAAAAAGGTGCCTGTGCATCCGGGTGGTGCCAATCCATTATGGAATGATAGAAACACAGTCTGATACCGTGTTTCCTGCACGCGACGGACAACTCCTTGAGTATGTCGCGTTTGAACGGCGCAGTATTCATAATGTCATATTTGGATACCTTTGAATCCCACAGACAGAAGCCATCGTGGTGCTTGCTGGTGATGACAATGTACTTCATCCCCGCATTCCCGGCGATTTGCACCAATTGTTCGGCATTGAATTTGATGGGATTAAACTGTTTAGCGTACTTTTCATACTCTGCAACGGGAATGTTTGCATTTTCCATAATCCATTCACCGATGCCTGGTATTTGTTTGC
>JAUWLI010000362.1 GCA_030613765.1 Phycisphaerae bacterium | reverse complement strand
CCAACCCGGCCAATCAGATTAAGATTGCTGAGGTGATCGGCCATACGAACTCACGCCAGTGGGGCAAATACTCCGGGCAGCAATCCAGTCCGGTCATGCTGACAGCAGGACAGGTATATTACATCAAAGCGCTGCATAAGGAAGGGGGAGGCGGTGACAATATTGCTGTGGCGTGGCAGATGGAGGATTCGTGTAAGGAGCGGGAGGTTATATCCGGTTCTTATCTGTTCCCATATGACGTGGATTGTCCGACGCCTGATCCCATGACCTGGGCAACGCAGCCGCACTCAACAAGCAGCACATCGATTTCAATGGCAGCGACGCCGGCCTTTGACCAAAGTGGCGTTGAGTATTACTTTACCTGTACGTCAGGCAATGGCAATGATAGCGGATGGCAGGACAGTTCTACTTATGAAGATACCGATTTGGAGTCTAATACGTTATATTCGTATATCGTAGCTGCCCGAGATAAAAATCCCAACCAAAACACAACCGCACCGTCACAAGCCTCTTTGGCAAGAACAGTCCTTCCCGGAGATTTTGAACCCGATGGCGATGTGGACTTTGATGACTATTCCCGGTTCGCTTTACAGTGGCCCGGCGGCGTCGCGGCGGCCGGGAGTGCCGGCGAGGCTGATCTTGATGATGATAATGATGTTGACCTGCAAGACCTGGCCATTTTATTCGGAAACTGGCTTGATACTGTAGAGCAACCACCGCCATTACCCGGACAGGCTGGTGATCCGAATCCATCGGATGGCGCAACAAAGATCGAAATAACAGCAGATTTGAGCTGGACAGCCGGCTCTGGTGCAACGTCGCACGATGTGTACTTTGGCACGAGCAGTCCACCTGCGTTCAGGGGCAACCAGACTTCTACGATATTCGATCCGCCGGGTTCAATGGCATATCTTACTAAGCACTACTGGCGTATCGATTCGGTCAATAGTACGGGCAAAACACCGGGGATAGTCTGGAGCTTCACGACCAGCCAATTCCCGCCACCTCCCTAAATTGTTTGTTACAATCTGATGACAATCCGGGGGACTTTGAGCGTCCCATAGCGCAGTGTTCTTAAAAAGGCCCTGGCATATATTCCTCAGCTTTTTGTAATGGTCCCAGGTCATGCATCTTCCAAGGAGTAATTGTGTATCCTGGATTTCCCATATGTATTTATAGTCTATCTTGACAAAACAATGGGCTTCTGGTCTAAATATTCCCGGTTTTTGTGTCGAGAAGGGAATATGATAAGGAAACTTGCTATAATCTGGATAGCTTTGGTTTTTGGACTGGCGGGCTGTTTTGAAAGCGTTTCTTCGGTTGGCAGCGGCGGTGTTCATAGAATCGACACGCCGGAGGGGATGGTCGAACATTTGCAGGGAGAGAAATTGCCGGCCCTTCAATCCGTCGAGGTCTGGGAAAACGATTATGGGCCGGGGCTGAAACTTGCCACCGCACACTATGAGATTTTCACGACGCTTTTGGAGCCGCTGATGCTTCGCCAGGTTCCCGGATTTGTCGAGTCGGCCTATTGGGGCTATCAGGGCCAACTGCCGGAAACTATCAGAACGAGCACCCGGTTTACGATTTACCTTTTTGCCGAGCGGCAGCAGTGGGAGGATTTCACAAAGACCTTTGCGGGTGCGCAGGCGGCGCAGTTCTTCAAGATAAAGAAAGGTGCTTATTATCTTAATGGTGCCTGCGTGGGGTATAATATCGGCAGAGAGCGAACGTTTTCTGTTCTTGGGCACGAGGGGTGGCATCAGTTTAACAGCAGGCATTTTACGTTTCGGCTGCCGAGCTGGCTCGACGAGGGTATTGCAACGCTCTTTGAGGTGCATAGAAGCAGCGACGGGCTTTTTTATTTTGAGCCGGGCCGGAATGGGTATCGATTGGGGGCGTTGAAACAAACGCTGATAAAAGACAGTATGATACCATTTAGAGAATTGATAGCTGTAAATCCCGGCGAGGTGCTGGCGACGGATGAAGACGATGCAGTGTCGGCTTTTTACGGCCAGTCCTATGCTCTGGTGCGATTTCTTCGGGAAGAGGGTTACGGGAAACGGCTGCGAAATTATCATCAATTGCTGTTGGGTGGTCTGGGGGGTGATTGGCCGTTGAGTGAAGCCGACAGAAGAATCGCGGCGGATAGAAACATACCGCGAACCTTCCTGTGGAACCGGACTATCAGCCCGCTGTTGTTTAAGCATTATATTGATGACGATTTCGACCAAATCGAGAAAGAGTATATAGCTTTTTGCAGGAAAATAGTCTATCACGTTAAACTGAAGGGCCGGGACTAAAGATTTATGACTGAGCAAAGCAATGTCCCGATTATTCTGGCATCGAGTTCGCCGCGGCGGAAACAGTTGTTGGCCGAGGCCGGCTATAAGTTTACTGTTGTCTGCCCTGATATCGATGAATCGGCTTTTGTAACTGAGGCAAACAATCCCTGTGAATTTGCTGAACGGCTGGCTTTGGCCAAAGCGAGAAGTGTTGCTGAAAAGTACCCGGAGTGCCTGGTTCTGGGCGCGGACACGGTTGCAGATTTTAAAGGCGAGATTATAGGCAAAGCCGCCGATGCAAAAGAAGCGGAGGAGATTACGAGAATGCTTTTCAGCGGGCCGCATAAGGTGATAACCGCTGTGGCGATTGTCAGAGAAAGCCGCGGGACCGAGATTGTAGAGAGTGATAGCACTACGGTATACCCGAAGAAATTGACAGAACGCCAAATTGCCGAACATATCAAGGGCGGTTCGTGGCGGGGAAAGGCGGGGGCTTATGCGATACAGGAGGGAGGAGATGAATTTATTGAAAGAATCGAGGGGAGTCTGACAAACGTGATGGGGCTGCCAATGGAACTTGTTCATCGGCTGTTGAAGGAATTTGCCGGTTGAAAGAGTGGCGCTGCAGATTGCGCAGTTTAACATGATTGAAGACTGACCCGCCACACTGATGGCGGACAAGAATTGGTTTTGTTTCCGTCTTCGCCAGAGGCTACGCCGCGACAAGTTGGGTT
>JAUWLI010000305.1 GCA_030613765.1 Phycisphaerae bacterium | reverse complement strand
TCGGGCAAGCCGCGCCGTATCAGGGAGCGGATGTCACCGAGTTTCGGCTCATAGGGCGTAAGGCGGAAGGAATAGCCGTAGGTCTTGCCCGGCAGGGTGTATTCAGGGTGCGTTCGCGCACCCCAGCTATTGTCTCCGCCGACTCCCATCTGCCGGTAGTCGAGATTGACGGTTATCGTATCGCGCTGTGGTAGTTCGTGGATGTGCCTCGCTTGTTCGAGGTCCTGCATTGTGTAGGGCCAGGCACTGATGTCAATAGTGGGTATGCCGACAGCGACGAGACCGACGCCGTCTCGGTCCGTCAGGGACATCCACCGGACATCTGATTTGTTGCCGTTTTCCTGAGGCCGAACATAAGTATGAATGTGCTCGTTGACCGGGCCGGAATAGAGCCCCACGGCAGCACCGGTTTTCCTGTCCCAGTAGGTTTCGTGTGGCCCGCGACCAAACCAGGTAAGTGTATTGAACCGGGCGGGCATGGCCATCTGCATGCCGAACCGGGGCAGGTCCGGTAGTTTACCACCGCCCGGAGTGAGTCTCGCATTAACAACTATATCGCCATTGCCGTAAACTGTGTAGATAGCCTGATAGGTAGAGTTTGTTCCAACGGGGATGGTCGCTTCCGTGGTTATACGAACGATCTGGGGTTTTAGTTGCTTGGCTTTCACGGCTTTGACAGTCCGGTTGGGTCCGGCGTTACGCCAGGCGCCAAGGCGTCTGGGCATACCGTTCCCATTGTCGTTATCGATGGGTACGCGCCAGAAGTTTGGAACTAACGGCGATGCAATGAGTTGTTTTTTATTGAAGACAAACGACTCAAGCGTGCCTGAATCTTTTCCGAACGTCAATTCAAAATCGCGGCCCGTGACGGTGATTTTCTGCGAAGTTTGTTTGAGCGTGAGCTTTGGCATGGTATTAAGCTCAACAAAAGGTACAGGCGTGACGTCGAAGGGAATCTGGAACTGGTTCCAGGCGACGATGTGTCCGCGCTTGGCCCAGGAAGTGTCGGTGGTAAGTAAGAAGGTTATCTTGAGCCAGTATTCGCTGCCCGGTTGAAGCTTGGGCTTTTTGAAGGGGATTTGCAACTCCCATTCAGCTTCAGGGCCAAGAAGCAGTTTCGGCAGCGTTCCCTTTTGAATGATATGTCCGTCCGCGGAAAGTTCCCAACGGATATCAGTGAAATCAAGGCTTAGGAAATCGTATTCGTTTTGGACTCGGAACTTTCCCGCCATGATATCCACCGGAGCAACATGAATTCTCTGATAAACCTTCTTGACCTCATACAGTGAAGGATTGGGTTTTCGGTCGGGTTGGACCAGGCCGTTGCAGCAAAAGTTACCGTCGTTGGGCTTGTCGCCAAAATCACCCCCGTAAGCCCAGAATTCTTTTCCATCACGGCTTTTCTTTCGGAGACCCTGGTCTGCCCAGTCCCAAATAAATCCTCCGATAAGGCGTTTGTGAGAGCGTATAGCGTCCCAGTATTCCTTAAGGTTGCCCACGGAGTTGCCCATCGCGTGGGCATACTCGCAGAGTACCATCGGTCTGACATCAACCGGATCTGTGGCGATACGATTGATTTCCGGGATGCGTGCATACATACGGCTGATAACGTCGACATAGTAGGGATCTTTGGGCCGGCCAAATGCGCCTTCGTAGTGAATTGGTCGGGTGGGGTCGTAATCCTTGATCCATGCAGCCATGGCAGCGTGGTTCGGCCCGCAGCCGGTTTCGTTGCCAAGCGACCACAAGATAACGCTTGGATGGTTTTTATCTCGCTCAACCATCCTGATAGCACGTTCAACGAAGGAATTATGCCAGGCTGCGACGTTGGACAGATATCCTTTCAGGCCGTGAGATTCAAGGTTGGCTTCATCGATAAGATAGATACCGTACTTGTCGCAAAGGTCATACCATGTGGGGTCGTCGGGATAGTGAGAGGTGCGGACGGCGTTGATGTTATGTTGTTTGAGTATTTCGATGTCCTGGATCATTCGGCTGACAGGGACGGCACGGCCGTGATCCGGGTCGTGCTCGTGTCGGTTGACGCCGAAGAGTTTGATAGACTTTCCATTAACTAAAAGTCGGCCGTCTTTGATTTCGACTTCACGGAAGCCAATCCGGCAGCTTTCGGTCTCGATGACCCGTCCGTTATTGTTTTTGAGGGTGAGTACAAAGGTGTAGAGGTAGGGTGTTTCGTCGGTCCATTTGTGGGGATTCGTAATTTTTCCCTCAAGCAGGGCAAACTTGACATTGCCTCTTTGAGGATATCCTTCACCAATAATGGACGAGATATCTCTGACCAGAGGTTTAGAAAGAACAACCTTTTTTTCTTGGTTGTAGAGCTGGGCTTCGATGGTCCATCCCTTGATATTCTGGCCGCTGTAGTTAGAGATCCTTGGGCGGACCATCAAAGTGGCATCGGTGTAGCGGTCGTCAAGGTCGGTTTGAACGAAGAAATCACTTATGTGGACCTGTGGCGTAGCGAAGAGGTAGACATTTCGGTAGATGCCGCTGAGCCGCCACATGTCCTGGTCTTCAAGATAGCTGCCGTCCGACCATCGGTAGACTTCGACGGCGAGTGTATTTTCGCCTGCCTTGAGGTATTGGGTGATATTGAATTCGGCTGGTGTCATGCTGTCCTGGCTGTAACCAACCTTTCGGCCGTTCACCCAGATGTAGAAGGCGCTCTTGACACCGTCGAAGTGAAGAAAAATCTGGCGGTCTTTCCACTCGTCGCTGATAGTGAACTGTCTTCGGTAGGAACCGACAGGATTGTAGTCATGAGGTATATGAGGCGGATTCGGCGGGAAGGGGTAAGGGATATTGAGGTAGATAGGGATTCCATAGCCGTGCATCTGCCAGTTGGAGGGGACGGGTATTTCCTTCCAGTCGCTAACATCGTATTTGCCCTTGTAAAAATCAATGGGTCTGTCAGCTGGCTTACGGACCCAGTGGAACTTCCAGTTGCCATTGAGTGATGTGTAGAACGGTGAGGCCTTGCGGTCGGCCTTGAGGGCCATTCGGGTGTCAGGGTAGGGGATGAGAGTGCAGTGGCCGGGTTCTTTGTTTATCCCTATGACCTCGGGATTTTCCCAATCGGGCCTCGTCGTGTCCGCCCTGGCTTGAAGATGAATGCATCCGGTAAAAATCAGTGAGATTACGAATACGGGCAGAGGCAATACTAAGCTAAAAAAACGTTTTTGGTTGGACATTGATACACTCCTTTCATTATCGAAACGGGTCGTTCGCTTGATGTGTCAAATTTAACTTAAAGCAGAGGTCTTTGCAAGGATTTTTGGCTTTGGCCTGGCGCAAAAAAGAAAGGTGGGTGGCGCGTTGCCAAACCCACCCTGTTCGAACATTTCGTGCTGCTTCCGGAGGCTGAGTCAGTATTTCAACTGGTCGGCCTTGGGGGTGACTTTATCGATATTGGGTGTTACATCGACCTTGACGTTGCCCATTGCCCAGGCCAGGCCGCCTACGATGATGCCCTGGACTTGGGGATTTGTCCAGATGTCGTCGCGATGGCCGAAGGAGGTATAGAAGACGCGGCCTTTGCGGTGCCTACGGGCCCAGGTCATGGGAAACGGCGGACGCTGGTAGCTGTCACCTTTCATCCCTTCATTGTCTTCAATGAGGACCACGTGCAGGTCCTTGGCGAAATTCTTAAGGGCATACCACTCTTCTTTGAGTTTTTGGACCTTTCCGAATTGCTTTACCCCGGGAAACTTTGGCGAGGCGGCGCGTATAATGGCTTCCTGCTGGGCGCCATGTTTGATGAATTCACCGCCGAGCATGGCTATGTAAGGGTCGACTTCGGTCTGGTTCTGGTTTCTGGGGCCCTTGGAATGGAAGGAGTCTGTGGCGGAGTGGAAGCCGACGAAGCCTTTGCCTTTGGCGATGGTACGCAGAAGCTTCTTCTTACCTTCGGCCGACATTGGCGGAGTC
>JAUWLI010000053.1 GCA_030613765.1 Phycisphaerae bacterium | reverse complement strand
GTCCTTTAGTCCTGCCGTATCATTACTCAATATCACCCACAGACACTCCTTAAATTTACACTACATGGCGTAAAAACTGTGATGATACTATACAGAAGCCGTCCTCACAACCTCCAAAGCCGGAATTTACTTTTGGCATTGTCCTGCCCGAAATCCCCCTTTTCGCACCCCTAATCATCAAATCACTCAACTATTTAACGCAAATCGGCTAAATAGGCCGATAATAAATTTAGTCGTTGACATTGAGTAATTAGTAAATCCTAAATTGTGAAAAGAGCTACTAACTATGATTGAGATTTTTTACGTTTTTGAACGAACGTCCGGGCGGATTAATCCAATAATTCTAATCGCTCCGGGTATACTGGCAGTCATAGCCGGACTCATTGTCTGGCTCGGAGGACTCGGTTTCAGGAAAGTTTTATCTGCAATCTTAGGCGCTGTTTTAGGCTGGGTGGTTGGATTCTTTGTAATCGGTAAAAGTATGATAGCGGCATCCGTCCTGGCCGTAGCTGCTGCCATAACTGCCACAGTTCTTAATAGGATGATTATCATCATACTGGCTGTATCTTTAGCGGTAACTTTGGGCTTTGTCGTTGCGAGTCTGGGCGGACCATACATGGGGGTTACAGAACAGACAGGCCCGGCATTTACAAATCCAGTCCCATCTGATGGCCCGACTCTCAACGTCACCGAAAGTATAAAAGCAATCAAAGCCTATATCATTGGTGTTGGAGATCAAGTACAACAGACCGTTGTACAAATGTCGGTGATCGGCTGGGCAATAATTGGGGTGATGATCATAATTGCAATAGTAGCTGTAGTGTACCTCTGGAATTTAACGTCGGCTTTGTGCTCGGCTGTTCTCGGAGCACTGCTTATCTTTGCTGGTATGGTTTTGCTGTTATTGTTTAAAGGGGCCATGCCTGTCACTGTCATTGGTCGAAAGGCACCTTTTTTTGCTGCTGTCTTTGGGGCAATGGTAGCTTTCGGCACGGTTGAACAGTTGGTGCTTTGTCCATGGTTCGAGGGCAGGAGAAAAAGAAAAAAAGTAGCGAAGGAGGGTAAAACAGAACGTTCAAAGAACACCTGGCGGAGTTCATAACCGCAAGCTAATGGATTGAGAGGTTGTTAGAAAAAGAATGAACGCCGATCAAATAGACAATACTTGACTTTATATGCTGCATCCTTAATATTAGTGGCTAAAACTGGAGATCACTCCCGCTTTATCGGGGAAAAACAAAAGAAACATTACGGAGACCAATAATGGATTCTTTCACTATACTTGCACGGGCCGCCGAACCTGCAATGCGGACCACCGAACCGGTTGAAGAAGGAATTGTCCCGATTAACTTCATCTGGGAACAGATTGTCGAGCTGAGCCTCGTCGAGGCTTTGGCATTTATCTGCTTCGGTGTCGTTTGCCTGCTCTATGGCTGGAGAATCTTCAAGATATTGGTAACACTTTGTTTCGCACTGGTGGGCCTGTTTGGGGGATTAATGGTAAACGAAAAGCTCGTCGGAGGAAACGGAATGTGGCTGGGACTGATGGGCGTAGTGATGACCGGAGTTCTCTCTATTCCATTAATGCGATGGGGTGTCAGCGCGCTTGGGGCTGTAGCCGGCGGAATACTTACCGGAGGAATATGGTATGCATTTGCTCTGCCCGACGGATATATCTGGGCCGGCGCCCTCGCCGGTCTCATCGCGGGTGGAATGATTTCGTTTATCGTTTTCAAGCTCGCCGTCGTATTGTTTACCAGCTTCGGTGGCGGTGCGCTCATAGTAACAGCCGTCCTGGCCGTCCTGTACAACTATTTTGACCCCGAGAAGGTCCAGATACTTGTATTCGATTACCGCTGGTTTCTACCGGTCGCATTTATAGTACCGACGCTCGTAGGTATAATCGTGCAAAACAAATTCATTTCCAGTTCAAAAGACTGGAACATTTAGACTTTTCTGTCCCCGCGGCCGTCCCGAACTAAGAGGAAAGTCATAACTGAGGTTTCTTTCCCTTTCTGCCGTAATCGTCCTCATGCCGTTCCTGGTCTTCTGCTTTCCACTGGCCAAAGCAGACCACTAACATTCTAAAGCCATTCGCTTCCGCCCAAAAGCGATGCTTAACGCCCGGACGAATCATGAACTCTTCATGGGTCTTCGGCAAATAGACCTCTCCATCCATTTCAAGATGGGCTCCGTCATCCAGAAAATGAAAGAGCTCATATCTGTCTGCGTGTGAATGCAGGCTCGAACGTTCGCCTGCTCGAACATGCGTGATGTCTACAGAGCAGCGCTCGTTACGAACAACCATGTAAATATCGCCCCAGGGACGTTGGCTCCTTTTCGTCTTCGTTTCTTTTCCTGGCTTGTCCTCACTCATGGCCGGCCCCCTTTCCTACCTTGCTGACTTGGCTATCGTTTGATAAATCTTCAGGGCCCGGTGATATTCGTCGAGTGCTTCTTTGGGCAAAACGCGTTTGTTTCGTTCGATTTGTTTCTGCATCCGCTTGATGAGAAAACCGATTTCCGCCTTCCGAGGGCGCAGTGGTTTTCCCTCGACCTCCACATGAAACGGACTGGTGTGGGCAAAACGAGTGCGCCCGTTCGGCCGAGCTTCGAAGCAGCGTACTGCAATCCAGGAGGAACTCGCAACTTCAATCTTTTCATTGATTCTACCGGAGAAGCTACCCGAAAGCGTCTTTATATTTTGGGCCTTGACCGTTTTGGCGACCAGGCCGTTGACCACAATCTCTATGCGTTCCAGCGGGTAAGCGCTTTGGGCGATACCGGCAACTGAATATGTACCTGTGCCCCGGTCAGGCTGGCTGAATATGTGCCCCGGAACAAAGCTGTTGATATTCACAAAAAGCATCGGACCCGTCGTGACAAAGCTGTGCCCCTCATCCAGTCCCTGCATCCACTTCTCATAGTCGAAGCCGCTCTTGAGCTTGACGTATACCCTGCCAAAACCCAGAGGAACAGGGTGCACACCGGAGGCCGTTCCTGCGGTCGGACGCAGGCGGAAACCGCAGTTCAGAAGAGCATAGTAATTTTTGAATCCATATTCAATCCAACCGAGTTCCGTAAAGCCCTTGGAGTTCGTCTCGATTCCCATATATTCCGGAGCCGCTTCACCGAATCCCGAAAAGGCAAATTCTGTCCGCCAAATGTGATTGTTGGCCAATTCGAATAGATCAATGTTCATGATTGGAACCAGCATCATAGACCAGGGCCAGTTGTGCTTATCCAATTCCAGCAATCCACCCTGGGCTCTGGCGTTCTCGGCAATACCAGCAACCGGAGGGGCTCCCTTTTGAAAAACGGATTGATGATTGAGCACGAAAAACGCTTCGAGGGTGTGATTCTTACCATCTACGGAAAAAATCTCGTACTCCGTATTTAACGGGTAAATCACATGCGTGTCATCGATGGAAATCAATTGCGGCTCTACCTTCCTGCCCGTGCTTTTGTCACCTGTGCCCGGAGGCTCAAAGGCCTTGGTCACCCAGTACAGCAGGGGAAACGAAACGTTCAGGTCTTCGGCAAGCTGAACATTTGGCAGCTCCTGCAGCGTTCGGTGTACGTGCGTGTCACCCGAGTACCAGCCAAGCCGGGCCATGTTGATCCATCGCTTGAGCTGGAACTTCAAATTGACAGCTTCCGTGCCCACCGTCACTTTCTTGGTGAGGGGCAGGTACTCCTTACCACGCTCGATAGTGACGGTGTATTGGCCCGCCGGAAGTTCGATTGTGAAGGGATGCGCCGATACTGTAGTATGAAACTCCACCGACTTTTTATTGCCCCAGTTCTGCTTTTTATAGACGACTGCTGAGCCGTTGGGCGAGGCGGACCTGGGGAAATACCACTTTCCTTTTTCATCTTGTATGTAAATCCTGTGAGCCAGTGTTTCTCCTGTATCGGCATCGATAACCTCGCCGTTCAGGACAATACCATTCTCCGCTGCACACACAAAAGACACCAGCATCAATTCAAGGACGAGTGTTACAAGGATACCTCGGTTTAACATAACAAGTCTCCTGATTTAGGTATGGGGCTTGCCTTACCTGGAATTTGCCATCTGCATTGCTTCAAAATATTCCTGAAACCAATGATTTACGATATTACCAGCTATATCCCCGGATTTCTACCGTTTCCTCCCCTTTTTCTGCATCCTTTTCAGTTGTGACCGGCCTAAACTAAAAATTTCCTTGCCAAAATCCCCCCTTTTTCGTACCTTACTCCGGCTCTCTGCCAGAAAAACACGTTTGTCCTTGCAAAATCGCCTCTGCTGCCTTATAATCCTCCATCATAAGGTCATCCTGAGCGCAGCGAAGGATCTGGGCTGAGCAAAAGAGGGTGTGTTCGCTGGTTTCTGGCTGGCTCAGAAGGATATTTTACCCCCAAATTTATTGGGAATTTTATTTAGCTCATACCGCCACGGCGGATTCGAGTATCGAGAATCGAGTAACGAGTATCCGGAAATGTTTGAATCGTTGACCGAAAAATTCAATGCAGTCTTCAGGTCGCTGGCAGGCCGGGGAAGAATCACCGAGGCAAACGTCTCCGACGCTATGCGGGACGTGCGAAAGGCGCTTCTCGAGGCCGACGTCAGCTACAGCGTCGTAAAGAAGTTCTGCAAAGACGTCACCCAGGCCGCCATCGGTGCCGAGGTGATAAAGAGCCTGCATCCCAGCCAAGTCCTCGTCAAAATCGTCAACGATGAGCTTACAAAACTAATGGGCCCCGTCGACACCAGTATCTATTTTGTCTCGCCCGGACCCACCATAATCATGTTGGCCGGCCTCCAGGGTGGCGGAAAAACCACAACCGCCGCAAAACTCGGAAAATACGTTGTCGTCAAGGGCAAAAATCCCCTCCTGGTCGCTGACGACCTGCGAAGACCCGCCGCTATTGAGCAATTGGTTGTTCTGGGCCAGCAGACAAATATCGATGTTTACACCGAGGAAAGCAAAAATCCCGTAAAGGTCGCAAAAAATGCCATAAAGCATGCACGCCAAAATAACAACGATGTCATCATCCTCGACACTGCCGGCAGGCTGCACGTAGATGAGGAGATGATGGCCGAGGTGGCCAATATCGCCAAGGCCGTCAATCCCCACCAGATTTACCTCGTCTGTGATGCAATGACCGGACAGGATGCCGTCAACTCAGCCAAAGAATTCAACGAGCGCCTTGAGCTTGATGGCGTCATCCTCACAAAACTTGACGGTGACGCCCGCGGCGGTGCAGCACTCAGCGTAAAGGCCGTCACCTCGAAGCCAATCAAGTTCATCGGCGTTGGTGAAAAGCTCGATAAGCTCGAAGAGTTCCACCCCGAACGTATGGCCGGCAGAATCCTCGGCATGGGCGATGTCGTTACACTCGTCGAAAAGGCCCAGGAGCATTTTGAGGTCGAAGAGGCCGAGAAACTCCAAAAGAAAATGGCCAAGGGAAGCTTTGGCTTTGATGATTTCCTAAAGCAGATGCAGGCCGTAAAAAAAATGGGCGGCATCAAGGATATGATGAAAATGATGCCCGGTATGGGCGGGCAGCTCGATGATATGGATATCGATGATGGTGAGGTTTCAAGAATGGAGGCTATTGTCTATTCCATGACACCGCGCGAACGTCGCGAACCCGACATTATAGATTCACCCAGAAGAAGACGTGTCGCCGCGGGCGCGGGCGTACAGCCCAATGATGTCTCCAGCCTTGTAAAGACCTTTAAGCGAAGCCGCGATATGATGAAAGCGATGAGCGGGGGAAAACTCGGCGGACTAAAGAATTTATTAAGCGGCGGTTTGAATATGGACACTATAAGCGCCGCTATGTCCGGCGGAAGAAAAATAAAGCAGCGCTCAAAGCGTAAAAGAGTCATAAAGAGAAGAGGAAAAATTAAACGCCGATAAAACCAAAAATACTAATGCCATCCTGAACGCAGCGAAGGACCTGGCCTTGGCAGTATTTATTCCTCCAATTTATAGGGGGATTTTTCGACAGGAAAGATCATGAAAAAAAATCTAAACCGTCGTGATTTGTTAAAAGTTGCAGGCTTGACAGCCGCCTCCCTGGCAATGCCCGGTTGTACCGCAGCTTCACAGCGGCGCTCCGGCGTCCGCCGACCGCCGAATTTTATTATCATCTACTGTGACGACCTCGGCTATGGCGATGTCGGCTGCTTCGGCTCAACAAAGCACCGCACGCCCAACATCGACCGTATGGCCGCCGAAGGCATGCGCTTTACCAGCTTCTACGTGACCAGCGGTGTATGCACGCCATCACGCTCGTCTCTGATGACCGGCTGCTATCCCCGCCGAGTCAATATGCACGGCAACGATACCGGCCTGTGCGTTCTCTTCCCAGTGAACAAAAAGGGCCTCAACCCGGCCGAGATTACTATTGCAGACCTGCTCAGGGAGCAGGGCTATGCAACCGCCTGCATTGGTAAATGGCACCTCGGCGACCAGCCCGAGTTTCTACCCACAAGCCAGGGCTTCGATTATTACTACGGCATCCCATACAGCAACGACATGGGCAAGGGAAGAAATAATAATCGCCCACCCCTGCCTCTACTGCGCAACAAAAAAGTCATCGAAGCACCGGCCGTTCAGGAAACACTCACAAAACGCTACACTGAAGAGGCGATTAAGTTCATAACTGCTAATAAGGATAAACCCTTCTTTATTTACTTGCCACACACCATGCCCCACAACCCAGTACACGCCAGCGAAAAGTTCCGAGGCAAATCCGCGAATGGCAGATACGGAGACACCGTAGAAGAAATCGATTGGTCCACCGGCGAAATCCTCGCCGCGATCAGGAAACTCGGCATCGACAATCGAACCCTCGTCGTATTCACCTCCGACAACGGTGCCTCCAATAGGTTCGGAGGCGGCAACGGCCCCCTTCGAGGCCACAAGGGAAGCACCTGGGAAGGCGGAATGCGTGAGCCATGTATCGTCCGCTTCCCAGGAAAAATACCCGCAGACAAAACCTGTAACGAAATCGCAACAACAATGGACCTGCTCCCCACTTTCGCCGGACTTGCCGGCACAAAACCGCCCGCCGACCGCATCATTGATGGCAGGAACATCTGGCCCTTGATGGCAGGCAGAAAAGGGGCAAAGTCGCCGCACAAGGCATTCTATTATTATCAGATAGACCAGTTACAGGCCGTCCGCTCAGGCCCCTGGAAGCTGCACCTGCCCCAGAAAACAAAAAGACGAAACTGGGGAAAACCAATACCCAACAGCCCGCTTCAGTTGTATAATCTCGACGCCGATATCGCAGAAAAAAATAACGTGGCAGATAAGAATCCCGACGTCGTCAAGCGTCTTCTCGCTCTGGCCGAAAAGGCCCGCGACGACCTTGGAGACCTCAATCGAAAAGGCAAAAACCAGCGCCCGGCAGGCTGGGTCGAAAACCCAAAACCACTGCTGCTCGCTTCGAACTAAGATTGTGTAAAAGCTAAAGTAAATTTGATGACAAAAGGAGAATCAAAAACGACGATAGAATCCAAAATGTCGATTGAGCATTACCTGGAAAAAGTTGCTCGCTTTTCTGGCAGCGAATACGGCAAGCTGGTTCGGGGCCAGTTCAAAGATATTCAAGGCACCAGTGAATTGGCAATGCTCGCCGCACCAAGTGCCGAAGAATTGGACCAGCTGAAAAAAGCGGTGGCCATAATGACACCGGACGAAAAAGCCGGCGCCGGTACTTTAACCGACGAACAGGTACAAAGAATCGCAGCCGACGCCCGGATTGACCCTGCTGTTTTAGCGATTTTCTTAAATGGCTACGCACTACATTTTAAACGTGTTTCGTGATTTGCCTTTTGCATTTCACGGAAATTGATTATAAAGACTCACGAAAGGAAAAATTATGGCAGTAAAGTTAAGACTCATGCGTTTGGGAAGGCGGCATCGCCCGTTCTTCAGAATTAATGCTATCGATTCGAGGACGCCGCGCAATGGCAGAATTATTGAAAAGCTCGGACATTACGACCCCATTGAAAAAGACCCCCAAAAGCAGGTCGTACTAAACCGCGAACGGGTCCAGTATTGGCTCGATAAAGGTGCAATACCCTCCGATACAGTTTCGCAGATACTCCTCCGCCACGGCATCAAGAACAAATATGCAGAAGAAACGTCCGCGCGCCGAGCACGCGCAAAAGCCATTGCTCGTGCAAAGGGAAAATTCTTCACAAAAGCCGAAAGAATAGCCGCCGAAAAAGCTGCCAAGGGCATTACTGAGGCCGAAGAGGCAAAAGCAAAGGCCGAAGTTGAGGCAAAAGCAAAGGCCGAAGCTGAAGCAAAGGCAAAGGCCGAAGCCGATGCAAAAGCCAGGGAAGAGGCTAAAGTAAAGGCGGAAGCCGATGCAAAAGACCGGGAAGAGGCTAAAGCAAAGGCTGAAGCTGATGCAAAAGCCCAGGCAGAAGCTAAACCGGAGCCTGAACCAAAAGCAGAAGAAAAACCCGAATCCCAGCCTGAGGCTGAGCCCCAGGCAAAAGAACCGGAGCCAGAACCAGAGCCAGTAATCGAGGCCGTTGAGGAAAAGCCGGAAGCCAAAGAACCAGAGCCCGAGCCCGAAGCCCAGGCAAAAGAACCGGAGCCCGAACCAGAGGTAAAAGTCGAGGCCGCAGAGCCAAAGCCGGAAGCTAAAGAACCGGAACCGGAAGCCAAACCCGAGCCTGAAGAGGCTAAAACTCCCGAAGAAAAACCCGAACCCCAAGCCAAAGAACCAGAGCCCGAACCCCAAGCCAAAGAACCGGAGCCCGAACCAATAATCGAGGCTGTTGAGCCAAAGCCGGAAGATGAGCCGAAGGCCGAGGCAGGGGATGTTGAAGAGCCTGAAGCCCAGCCGGAACCGGAAAAGGTAGAAGAAAAGCCGAAGCCTAAGAGAAAGAAAAAAGCCGAGCCTGAGCCGCAAGCCAAAGAGCAGTTGGTTGAAGAAAAAGCCCGGGAACCTGAAGCAAAACCAAAAGTCAAAGAAAAAGTCAGGCCGGTACGCAAAAAGAAAACCGCTAAAAAGGCCAAGGCAAAAACTGAGCCCGAGGCAGAAGGGCCGTTGGTAGAAGAAAAAACAGAAGCGGAATCCAAGGAAAAGCCGAAAGCCAAAGAAAAAACCAAGCCCGTACGCAAAAAGAAAACCGCTAAAAAGGCCAAAACAAAAGACGAAAAACAACAGTAATGAGGGTCGATATCTTAACTCTTTTCCCGGAGATGTTCGAATCTCCCCTGGGCCACTCTATATTAAAGAGGGCCCGGGAAAACGGACTCGTTGATATCGTTCTTACAAACATAAGAGATTTCACCAAAGATACTTTCAGGAAGGTCGATGATAAGCCGTATGGCGGTGGGCCGGGTATGGTTATGATGCCCGGCCCTCTTTTTGATTGCTTCGAACACGTACAAAAACTCTCCCCCGAAAAGGGACGCACCATTCTCCTGACCCCGCAGGGACAGAAATTCGACCAGAAAAAAGCCCTCGAACTAAGCGCCGAGAAACGCCTCATTCTAATCGCCGGCAGATACGAAGGCTTCGACGAGCGAATCCGCATCGGTCTCGACGTAGAGCAAATCTCCATCGGCGATTACGTCTTAAGTGGCGGTGAGTTTCCTGCTATGGTAATCATCGACGCCGTCGTTAGATTGTTGCCTGATGCCCTCGGCGACGAAGACTCCTCCAAAGACGATTCCTTCAGTGAAGGCCTCTTGGAGTACCCCCAGTATACCAGGCCCGAAGTCTTTCGCGATATGAAGGTCCCCGACATCCTCTTAAGCGGCGACCACGCAAAAATCGCCGAATGGCGCCGCCAGCAGGCCATTGAACGTACAAAAAAATGGCGTCCCGACCTGTTAAAAGACAACAAAGAAAAAGAATGAAAAGAAGGATAAATGCAAAACTTGAATCAATGCGAATTCCTTACCCTCACGGCCGGCGACGCTATCCCTGCAAAACCTGCTAAAAAACAATTGAAACACTCGCAATGTCAAAACAGACCTTCTACTTCCGTTGCATTGAAAGGCGCTAAAGTGTGACTAAACTCTCTAAATGCCAAATAGGAAAAGAAATTAAGAAAAGGGCTTTTACATTAGCTGACCTATTAGTCGTGATTGCGACCATAGTGTTGCTGATGAGCGTTTTGATGCCCGCTCTGGCCAGACTGAGGCAGCGGGCCTTTCGAATAAACTGCGGCACGAACCTCTCGCAGATCGGCAAGGCAATGTATGACTATGCAAACGACTACGACAGCGATTTCCCCCGTGCAGGCGGCCCGAATTCCAGGTGGGGCCGTACTCCTAACTGGATGGCCAATAACCTCTCTGACGCCTTTAGCTTAAAACGCGGTGACGGCCAGGCGACCATCTCCGCCAGTCTATACCTGTTGGTCAGGTATGAGGATGTTGCACCAAAGTCCTTTATATGCAAAGCCAAACCCGGAATCAGGGAGTTCAAATCCTCTAAATATGGCATACGGGACAAAGAACTCTCGGACTTGTGGGATTTTGGCCCCGATCCTTCCATGCATTGTAGCTACTCTTACCACCTGCCGTATGGTAAATATTCATTGAGCCTATCCAACCTTCCCGGTATGGCTGTCGTTGCTGACAGAAATCCTTGGATTAAATCTCCCTTTGCCAAAGCCAGAGATTTTTCTAAATTCGACCCGAATGGAACAAACGAGCAGATTAGCAATGGTAACACCACCGCCCACAAAGATGATGGCCAAAACGTTTTATATGTGGATGGCAATGTAACCTTCGAAAAGAAATCTTTCTGTGGCGTCAAAGATGACAATATCTACACCTTCTGTTCTGGCTCCGACATCCGCCGCGGCGCCCCACCGACCCTCACCAGCCAGCCTGCAGATTTAATTGATTCACTACTGGTAAACGACCCACCAATAGATGGTCAGAAATGATATCGAGGTTGATACCTTTTCAAATAACTCGAAAAGGAGAAAGAAATGAAAAACTTGAACCGACGCCGCTTTTTGAAAAAGTGCCTGGCCGCCTCAGCAGGAGCATTCTGGTTCTCCGGTCACGCTTCGGCGGCACGTAAAAATGCCCCCCCGAATATTGTGCTTATCGTTTCAGATGACCAGGGATACGCCGATGCAAGTTGTTACGACCATCCGAAAGAGGTCAGCACACCCAACATTGACCGGCTCGCCCGCCAGGGCGTGCGATTGACAAACGCCTACGCCAGCGCCTATGTCTGTGCGCCGACCCGGGCGGGACTGTTGACCGGCAGATATCAACAGCGGTTCGGTTTCTATACAGGCGGTGATTCAAGGACAGGATTGCCCCTGGGCGAAGTCACAATCGCCGACCTGCTCAAAAAACAAGGCTACGCCACCGCCGTTATCGGAAAATGGCACGTAGGAATCCAGCCGCAATATCGCCCTCTCAAACGCGGCTTTGACGAATTCTACGGCTTCCTCGGTCACGGCGCCCATGACTACTTCGATCTTAGCATAACCGACGACTACACCTCCATATATCGCAATGAAAAACCGATTAACGATACCGGTTACCTCACACATAACCTCGCGCGACATGCCGTCTCGTTCATCGAGCGCAACCGAAGCCGGCCTTTTTTCCTCTATTTGCCCTTTAACGCCGTACACTGGCCCCTGCAGGCGCCGCCCGAAGATATAAAACGCTTCAATACCGCCAGTAAGGACCGTGACATCTACCTCGCAATGCTCGCATGTATGGATGAAGCCGTTGGTGATGTCCTCAACGCCCTCAAGCGGACCGGCGCCGACGAAAATACCCTCGTCATCTTTTTCTCCGATAACGGAGGTGCAAAAAAGAATTTTGCCAATAACGGAGTTTTACGCGATTACAAGCAGACTGTTTATGAAGGTGGAATCCGTGTCCCCTTTATTGTAAGCTGGCCGGCAAAGCTTCCCAAGGCAGCCGTCTGTAATGAACCAGTCATAAGCCTGGATGTCATGCCCACCATCCTTTCGGCCGCCGGAGCATCTCTTCCCACCGACCGTATCTATGACGGAAAGAACATGCTCCCGGTACTTCGCGGCCAAACAAAAAAGCCCCTCCACAATGCCCTTTTCTTTTGCGATGGCTCCGACCAGTGGGCCGTTCGCGCCGGCAAA
>JAUWLI010000296.1 GCA_030613765.1 Phycisphaerae bacterium | reverse complement strand
GATTCAACCAAAGAAGCCATAATATCCATCGGGGAGGATGGATTGATAATCCTGTTCAATCCAGCGGCTGAAGAGATGTTTGGGCGCCACAAATGGGAAATGATAGGTAAGCCGCTTGACTGTCTAATGCCCAGGAAGTACAGGGAAAAACATGGGCAATATTTGAATAGTTATTTCGCCACGGGCAAACCCAACAGCGCAATCGGTAAGATTCTCGAACTACCCGGTTTACGAAGTGACGGAAATGTGTTCCCTATGGAAATATCACTTTCCGCGGGCAGGCTTGAGAACAAACAGTTTGTGGTTGCCGTCGCCCGCGATATCACCGAGCGCAAGCAGATGGAGGATGCGCTGCGGGAGAGTGAAGAACGCTTCAGGGAAGTTGCAGAAAACGAGCAGGAATGGATATGGGAAGTGAATGCCGAGGGGACTTACACATACGCCAGTCCGGTTGTGGAGAAGATGCTTGGATACAAACCTGAAGAGGTCGTCGGCAAAAAACATTTTTACGATTTGTTCCACCCGGACAGGCTTGAAGAAATGAAAAAAGCAGCCTTTGAGGTGTACAACAAGAAGCAGCCCTTTCGCGAATTTCTGAATCTTAATGTTCACAAGGACGGCACCTCGGTCTGGCTTTTAACCAGCGGGGTCCCTATGCTGGATAAGGAAGGTAATCTCCGTGGATACCGCGGCGCGGATATAGATGTCACCAATCGCATGCGGAGTAAACCGAGTTAAAACAAATCAGGACTAAGAGAAAGCTAATCTGCATATTATTTCCCACCTGCAATCCTGTTCTGAATATCCCCAAAGTCGAAAGCGGTTCGCGTATTCGCTGCCCTTGACTAAAACCTTAGCGTCTTTTGCGAAAAAGTGCCGCACTCAGGCCGAGCAGCAATCACAGACCGGCCCATTCTTCGAAGACCTTGTTCTTAAGATTATAAACGCCGCAATGGTCTAAAAACTGTCGCAGTAGCGGTAGGCTTCGATTACCGCTTGTTCGCCCTCTTTGCCTCTCTTGCTGTTCCCGTGCTCCATCCCGAGAACGCCTTTGTAACCTTTATCGTGGATATGCTTGAAGATGTTTTTGTAGTTGATCTCACCGGTTGTCGGTTCCTTGCGTCCGGGATTGTCGCCAATCTGGAAGTAGCCGATTTCATCCCACGCCTTGTCCATGTTGGGAATAAGATTGCCCTCTGAGATTTGTTGATGGTATAGATCATCAAGAATCTTCACGCTCGGGCTGCCGACACCTTTGCAGATTAGATAACCCTGTGGGATCTTGGTTAGAAACAGCCCCGGATGGTTTGCCCACCAGTTTAGGGGCTCCAAAACCAAAACCAGCCCTGCCGGCTCGCAAACTTCGGCGCAAACTTTCAGGTTTTCAATACAGTTGGCCATCTGGTAATCGTGTTCCAGTTTAAGGCTGATATTACCCGGAACAAAAGTCGACCACTTGGCATTGACGCGCCTGGCAACCTCGACCGCCTTTTTCATCTGCGTGCGAAGCCGTCCATGCAAATCCTTCGATGTGCTTGTGGTAAATTCATTTTTATCAAAACCACCTGACGACACGAACACCCCCATTGTCATATCTAATTGCTTCATGGTCCTGGCTATTTCGTTCTGCAGCTCAACGGATTTTCGCATCATGCCGTTGTCTTCCCACGCGGTAAAACCCTCATCGGCGGCAAACTTCAACTGGTCGATTGGATTGTTGCCGGCACTGTTTTTGAACATCCCGAAATGCGGCGCATATTTCATACGAAACCTGGCTCGGTTGGATTTTCTTCCCTTGGCGATTCCACTTTGCATCCCTAATGCCAGCCCCGCTCCTGCCGCCATACCTGCGCTCATAAACTTTCTGCGGTCCATTATCTGTCCTCCAAATAAACTTGTTCTTCCATTGTATTGCTGACTTTGTGTTCTCAGCTATCAATATACTACTATTTTATTCAAAAAGCCACACTGTATTTATCACTATTGACTTGTTAAGGAGTACCAAATATGTTACTTTCCCGAATGAATCATCATTTTAGAGAAAGGAAATTGAGATGAGTGGATGCGCAAAGAACAGGTGCTTTAGCTGGCTCCTCCTGTCAGTGGTTATATTATTGTGCACTACAACTCGGCAGGCCCACGGCTGGGCCCAACAACACTGTGGTAACGAGCCCTTTCATGAGATTAATTATCAACAATGGAAGAGCATTATGCCGGTCATTAATCACGAAAGCCGGGTCTATCATACTTGGGTCAATGGCAATGAACACTTTTACTATCGTGGCGGCACAAAGGAACTGAATGATATTTTGCAAAAGTTCGCAGCCCTGGATGTTGACAGCACAAATGCACTGAATGACATCTTGCAAAATTTCACAGCCCTGGGTGTTGATGTTCGGGAAGTTGTTCTCCGGCCCGGCCCTGAAAAAGTGATGACATTCGATAAAGAACCCATTGCTTACAACTGCCTGTTGCATATCCAGGGGGGCATTTCGAGACATAAAGAAGAAGGTACCTATGTTTTTGATAAATACCCCACAATGACTGTTTTTGTTGATGATAGTAATATTACTCTGGAGCGGATTAAAATACCCGCTGGTGTTGCCCTGATCGAAGTGGCCGACTTGAGGGGCCGATATTTGAGAGGGCTTTACAGTAAAGATGGGTGGGTACGTGGCTTAGCTTCCTACTTTTTGGCAGAAGTAGATGTCTATAACGAATCTAATGTTTTAGCCATTGCCAAACTCCTGGACGATGAGGATAGTCGGGTTCGCTCCATGGCCGCAACAGCTTTGTCAAGATTTGGACGCAAAGCCGACCCTGCCCTGCCCGCACTAAAGAGGGGGCTCCAGGACAGTAATGAAAGGATAAGAAACCGTTTTCAGGAAACCATCGAAAAAATTGAAGCCGCAAAAGATACGACAGAAGCGGAACAAAAGCACCGCCGGATCCTTAAAAAGATATCTCAATTTCGAAAAAACCTTGATAGAGAAAACTCTGAATCAAATACTGAGCTTAAAGAAAAGAATACGCAGAATATGGTTGATAAAAAGAAGCGCGGGCCCATATATGACCCCAACGCCGATGCCGCCGCCCAAATTAGTGCTGCAATTGCACAGGCCAAAAAGGACAACAAACATATCTTGATTGTATATGGCGGAAATTGGTGCGGCTGGTGCTACAAGCTTCACGACTGTTTTAACCAGAATGCTGATATCAAAAAACTTCTGAAATATGACTATGAGTTGGCTATGGTTGACATAAGAACGAATAAGGACCTTCCGAAACGCTTCAATGCAAAACCGGATGGTTATCCGTATCTCACTGTTCTCGACACAAAAGGTAAAGTTCTCATAAACCAAAGCACTGTCCCTCTTGAAGAGGGAAGAGCGCATGTCCCGGAGAAGGTCTATGCCTTCCTAAACAAATTCAAGCCGAAACCTTTGAATGCAGAACAGGTGTACGAGCAAGCTATGGCTCTGGCGCAAAAGGAAAACAAGCTGGTATTTTTGCATTTTGGTGCGCCCTGGTGCGGTTGGTGTCACCGACTCGAAGACTTTCTGGGCGGACCTGAGATCGCAAAAATTATGGCTCGGAATTACATCTTGGTAAAGATTGACCTCGACCGAATGGCCGGAGCAAAGGCCATTGATAAGCGCATCAGCAAAAAAGGCCACGGTATCCCCTGGTACGCTATTCTTGACGCTGAGGGTAAGATATTAATTACCTCTGATGGACCTGAAGGAAACATAGGCCATCCTGTCAAAACAGCCGAAATTGCTCATTTCATTCACATGATAAAAGAAACCTCTCGCAATATCACTCCAGGGCAAATATCCACAATCCAAAAGACCTTGAGCCAACAACAGAAGAAATGAATTCCTTATGACCCGTCAGACAATCGTTAAAACGGTGCGGTGGTTCTGTCTTTTTAAGTGGATTGACATAACCGGTTCGGCGTAATATATTACACGCTCTCGTTTTTAATCTTTTATTTATATCTTTCTTGTATAAACTTGCCTCGATTAAGGATAAGAATATGGACCGGCGTAGTTTTCTGAAAAC
>JAUWLI010000360.1 GCA_030613765.1 Phycisphaerae bacterium | reverse complement strand
CTGTATTAAGGTAATCAGGTTTCTGGTTTACAGCCCTGGGACAGTGCTTTAGCGCATAGGGAACCGGCTGCATAAATCCTTCACTTTGGCCTGAGTCTGTTCTCTCAATGACTTGCCTATTTTGTATTCACTGTCACTTGTCAGTTTTACCTTCCTTGATGGTCGGCCGTCGAAAAGGCTGTTTTTGGTCAACTCCTTCAATGGCAAAAAATTAAGTTTGCACGTAATATGTAATACCTGACACTATCATCGGGAAAATAAATCATTGACTAAATCAACGGAGAAGGTAAAATGCAATACGACGATTTGGAAGTTTTTTGTTAAACCTAATTAACAGGAAAGGGTATCAAGTATGTCTATTAGCAATCTTAAAAAAGCGTCTCTTGCAGCGGGGGCTGTGGTATTGACCGCAGAGACGGCCGGTGCCGCGAAGACAAAAGCTGTGGATGAATTTGTTGCCAAGGTCAGGAACAAAAATGACAAGGTACGAGCAGAAGCGTTGCTCAGCGCCGGAGGAGTCGGAGCACCGGCGGTCAAGTCCCTGGCTAAGGTGATGGCAGATAAGGACATCGAAGTTAGCCGTGCGGGCAAGCGTGCCTTGTGGAAGATTGTCCGGCACGCGGGCCGGCCCAGAGCCAGGGATGAGAAAAATGCGGTCATTACTGAGCTGATTTCCCTTTTGGGCGATGACCAGCCGACGTTAGTGCGACGCGAAGTGCTCTGGATGCTCTCCGAGATTTGTGGGAGGACGTCTTTGAAGCCGATTGCTGCACTGCTGTCAAACAAGGAACTGCGTGAGGATGCCCGGATGGTGCTGCAGCGTATTCCCGGCAAGCAGTCCCTTGCGCCACTCAAAAAAGGATTAAAGGCCGCCCCGAAGGACTTCAAGCTCAACATCGCTCAGTCACTGCGAAAGCGCGGCGTGAAGGTTCGTGGGCTTGCCTGTGTAAAGCTGGTACCTACAAAGAAGACGAACGTTCAGCCGTTGAAGTAAAATGGTGCGGTAGAAAGCAGTTTCAAAAAAAACCTTATATAATATTCTGGCATTAAAGCGGAAAGGTGATAGAACGATGAAACGAACAAATCAACTCAACAGGCGTGAATTCTTAGCTGGTACTGCTGCGGGTGCGGCGGCGGTGAGCTTTCCATATTTGATTCCGTCCGGCGCACTGGCGGCTCAGGGCAAAGGCGGGGCGAATGAACGATTGACAATGGCCCATATTGGTGTTGGTGGAATGGGTGGGCACCACCTTCGAGATATGGTGAAAAGGCGCGACAAAGGCGAGGTTAATATTGCGGCGGTCTGCGATGCGGATGAGAATCGGCTGGCGAATGCCGTCAAAACTGCAGGTAAGGGCGTGCAGCCCTATCGTGACTACCGTTATATCCTCGAGCGCAAAGACATCGACGCAGTGGTTATCGCAACGCCGGACCACTGGCATGGTGTTCAGATGGTCCACGCGGCCGAATCCGGCAAGCATGTCTACGTGGAGAAGCCAGCCTGCTGCACAATCGAAGAAGGCAAGGCGATGGTTGCTGCGGCCAAGGAGAACAGGGTATCGGTTCAGGTTGGTTCGCAGGGCCGTTCCCAGCCGGAAGCTTATCTGGCTCATCGATACCTCGTCAACGATAATATTGGCCACATCAGCCGCGTCGATTGTTTTCACTATCCCAGTCCCGCGGACAATAATCCTGTGCCGGACAGCGATCCGCCGGCGGAACTCGATTGGGACCTGTGGTTAGGGCCGCTTCGCTGGCGGCAATACAATAAGAGATATTGTCATGGCGTGTTTCGGTGGATAATGGAATCAGGTGGGGGGCAGATACGCGACCGCGGCGCCCACGTTATGAGTTGTGCGATGTGGTGGATGGGTGCCGATGGAACAGGCCCGGTTTCTATCGAGGCGACGGGTACTGCACCGACAAAGGGCCTGTGGGACAGCGCTATATTGATGAAGGTGACCTACACCTTCAAGAATCCCGATTGGACGTTGACCTGGACGCAAATGCCCAATGATAAACTGCCGAAAGCGGAAAAGAGGACCGGGAAGGAACCGGGAGGCAAAATCAGCCGTCCCGGTTACGGTGCCATCTATCGCGGTTACAAGGGCGAGTTCATCCACTGGGGCGGCGACGGCGGTACGTGGGCCGAGAAGAAGGCACGCGAATGGAAGCTGCCTGCCGGCGCAAAGGATGTGTATAAGAGCCCCGGGCACAAGGAAGACTGGTTCAAGGGTATCAAGACGGGCGCCAAGACCATTATGAACATCGAAGCCGCAGTCGGCGTGGCGAACCTTTGTGTGCTGGGCAACCTCTCCTTCATCTGTGGCCGGAAGCTCCGCTGGGACCCTGCCAAGCAGGAGATAGTCGGCGACGAACAGGCGCGACGGATGATGGGACGGCCGCAACGCCACCCGTATCATCTGTAGAGAATCCAGTAGTTTCTTATTGTGAATGTAGTACGGCTCACTTGGTGTTGAGGCGGTATTCGTACATTTTATATCCGACTTGGCGGCAGGCCTTTATGGTTTCGGGGTAAGGTTTGTCGCAGATATCGATGAAGCCTATCTGGTAGTTCTCGCCGTCGCCTCGGCCTGTCGTTGCCTGGTCCTTGTACTGGAACCAGTGTGTACCGACGCTATAAGGATTGCGGAGCGCTCCCTGGACATAACTTTTGTACTTGTCGGCGCGGTCCTGCTGGTTGGCAGTTTTTCTTAATCCTGTGTGGAACATGCCACGGTCCAAAGCTCCGAAGTGGAATTCGCCTATAATTACCGGCATGTCAATACCGTCCGGCAGGCGGTGATTTTCTACGCTGTAACTGTAACGGTTGTAGCTGACGATGTCGCAGAACTTTGTTGCTGCGCGGGCGGCACGGTCGTTGACCCATGCGAAGCGGCAGCCCATATAGAGCTGGTTCGGGGCGATTTTTTTGCACTCCTCGCGGATGATCTTGAAATAGGTCTCGGCGATTTTGGTGTAGAAAGCGGTTAAATCATCGTGGGCCTTCTTTTTGTCGGGTGCTTGGGTGGATTGCAGCAAAGCATCCCA
>JAUWLI010000093.1 GCA_030613765.1 Phycisphaerae bacterium | reverse complement strand
GTTATGGCTGAGGATGTAAAAAAACGGATTGAACAGTTACGCAACGAAATACGAAGGCACGATTACCTGTATTACGTGCTCAATCAGCCTGTTATCACCGACCAACAATATGATAAGCTCTTTGCCGGGCTCAAAGAATTAGAGCAGGCAAATCCCTCCTTTATAACGCCCGATTCGCCCACACAGCGGGTTTCTGAACGGCCTCTCGAAGGTTTTGCGAGTGTCAGGCACGCGGTGCTGATGCTCAGTATGGACAATACCTATAATGCCGAGGAGCTAAGGGCGTTCGATGAAAGGGTCCGCAAGCAGCTTGGCAGCGAGGATTACGATTATGTGGTTGAACTGAAAATCGATGGCCTTGCGATAAGTCTTCGCTATGAAAATGGCGAGCTTGTAACGGCTGCTACTCGCGGCGATGGTGAAGTGGGCGATGATGTTACAGCCAATGTCCGAACAATAAAAGCTGTCCCGCTTGTGCTGTTGAGCGATAGTGGAATTCCTGATGTTCTTGAGGTTCGCGGCGAAGTATATATGCCGATCCCTTCATTTGTCGAGCTAAACAGACTACGCGTCGAGGCCGGCGAGCTTGCTTTTGCCAATCCACGAAACGCTGCGGCTGGCTCTTTGAAGCTGCTCGATGCAAAAATCACCGCTGCAAGAAATCTTTCGTTCTTTGCCTATGCGACCGGCGAGCTTTCCGACCCTTTAGCCGGAAATCATTACCAAACTCTGCAAAAATTCAAAAAGCTGGGATTGCCCGTTAATCCTAATATCAAAAGCGCCAAAAATATAGACGAAGTAATAAACATCTGCCTTAGCTGGGGCGAAAAGCAGCCGAAGCTCAACTACCATATCGATGGAATGGTAATAAAGATTAATCGCTTCGACCAGCGGGACATACTCGGTGCCACAGGTAGGGCCCCGAAATGGTGCATTTCATACAAATTCCCGGCCGAGCAGGCTGAAACAATTGTCGAATCAATCGATGTACAGGTGGGCAAAAGCGGGATTTTGACGCCCGTGGCCAATCTATCTGCTGTCCAACTTGCAGGTACAACCGTTAAGCGGGCAAGCCTGCACAACTTCGACATGCTCGCAAAGCTCGACGTTCGGTGTGGTGACACTGTCATAATCGAAAAGGCCGGCGAGATAATACCACAGGTAATCGAAGTGAAAGCAAAAGCTGCCGTTAACGTTCCTTTCGAGATACCTACGACATGTCCGAGTTGCGGCTCGAGGGTGACCAAAGATCCGGAAGGCGTTTATATTCGATGCCGCAATTCGGATTGTCTCGGCCAGTTGAAAGAGCGTGTGAAATATTTTGCCGGTCGGGGCCAGATGGACATTGAAAATCTCGGAGTCGCCCTAATCGAGCAATTAGTTGACACCGGCCTGGTAAAGAATTTCGCAGACCTTTATAAACTGCAAAAGTCTCAGCTAATCAAATTGGAACGAATGGCTGAAAAAAGTGCCGACAATGTGATAAAAGCAATAGAAAAGAGCAAGAACCAACCCTTGTGGCGGCTGATTGCCGCTCTTGGCATCCGCCACATTGGCAGCCAATCAGCACAAATTCTGGCTGAGCACTTCGGTTCGCTCGACGCCCTTATGTCAGCAGGGCAGGAAGAACTTGCAGAGATAGACCAAATCGGCCCAACTATGGCAGAAAGTATTTATGAATACTTTCGTAAACCAGAGAATCAAGCGGTTATCGATGAGTTATTAGCTGCAGGAGTAAAACCAAAGCAGCCGGAGATGAAGCGGTCAGATAAACTGATGGGAAAAACAATTGTTGTTACGGGCACTTTGGAAAGATTCAGCCGCCAACAGGCGGAGCAGGCGATCAGACAGGCGGGCGGAAAGACATCCTCCAGCGTGAGTAAGAAAACCGATTTCGTATTAGCCGGCAGAGAAGCAGGAAGCAAGCTTGAGAAAGCGCAGAAACTGGGAGTCAGGGTGATAAACGAAAAACAGTTTCTGGACTTCCTTGGAAAGGAGTTGTCGTAAATGACTGATCAGGACAGGAAATATATGGAGGCTGCGATAAAGCTGGCTCAGCGGGGAATCGGCTCGGTTGAGCCGAACCCTGCGGTCGGGGCGGTTTTAGTAAAGGCAAATCAGGTTGTCGGTAAAGGCTGGCACAGGAAATTTGGCGGCCCCCACGCCGAGATTAACGCTCTTCAAGATTGCCAGACGCTGGGTGTTAATCCGCAGGGAGCTGCGATGTATGTTACTCTTGAGCCGTGCTGCCATCAGGCAAAGACCGGGCCCTGCACAGAAGCAATAATTGCCGCCGGGGTGGCAAAGGTTGTCGTAGCCACGATTGACCCATCGGAGCACGCCAACGGCAAAGGCATCGAGCAACTTCGAAATGCAGGAATCGAGGTAGAGACCGGCGTCTGTGAAACGCAGGCACGTCTGCTGAATGCGCCTTTTTTCAAATTTGTTACCACGGGCAAGTGCTGGGTGATATTGAAATGGGCACAAAGCATCGACGCCAAAGTTGCTTACGCTGATACAAGCCGCCAGCGACAATGGATTTCAGGCGAACAGAGCAGAAAAGACGTCCACAGACTGCGTCGTCAGGCTGGGGCGATATTGGTAGGTATCAATACGGTAATCGCTGACGACCCGCTATTGACAGCCCGCCCGAGCAAAGGCAAAAACGCCGCCAGAATTGTTCTCGACGGCAATTTAAGGATTCCTTTGGATTGCAAACTGATGGCTACTGCAAAAAAAGTCCCTGTGCTAATCTTAACGAGTCAACAAGCGCTCCGGGAAAATCCCCAAATCGTGGAGAAAATAATCCAAAAGGGGGCTGAAGTGCTTGCTTGCCCAGAGGAAGAAAGCTGTTCAAGTCTGCATTTTCTCACTTGTGAATTGGCTAAACGTGGAGTTGCTCAATTACTTGTCGAAGGCGGACCAACAGTAATAGCTTCATTTTTGAAGGAGCGAATCGTCGACCAAATTGTAGTTTATATCGCACCGAAGATACTCGGCGGCTCCGGAAGCGTCCCAATAACCGAGGCAATGGCGGGATTGACCGAAGCTGTCGGCTTGCATCACGTTGAAATTGAGCGTTTCGGCGATGATGTTCGCCTGACCGGTTTATCCAAGAAAACGCTTGACGAAATTTCAATATGCCCCTGAAAAATACCATCCTGATTTATTTAACTTGGAAATACGGCAGATGGACAAAAGAGAAGTGGTTAAGCTGGCGATTGAGGGCAAAGAGGTCCCGTATGTACCGTGGCACTGTGGTTTTACAGTGGAAGCTGCTGATAAATTGCAACAGCACTTTGGCCGGGAGGATTTGGATCGGGTTTTAGATAATCATTTTGTTAAGCTCGGCAGCGATATTGGTTTTTTCACGGCTCTTGGCAATGATAGGTTCCAGGATGTCTTTGGCGTAGTATGGGACCGCAGTGTGGATAAGGACATAGGCAATGTTGAGGGGCCTCTTTTGCCCGAGCCAACGCTTGAACGATATGAGTTTCCCAATCCACTCGACGGACGTTTTTTCGAGTACATTCCTGAGAAGATATCCAGGTATAGCGATTGTTTGCGGGTTTTCAAGATTGGTTTTTCACTTTACGAGCGGGCCTGGACGCTTCGTGGGATGCAAAACCTGCTGATGGATTTCCTGGAGAATCCCGGTTTTGTGCGTGAGATGTTGCGAACGATAGCCGACTACAATATCGCCCAGGTTAACCAGGCTTTGAAATATGATATAGATGCGGTTTATTTCGGCGATGACTGGGGCCAGCAGACAGGTTTGCAGATGGGCCCGGGCCTCTGGCGCCGGTTCATTTACCCTGAGTTGAAGCGGATGTACGCGGTGGTTCGAGAGGCCGGCAAATACGTTATTATCCATTCCTGCGGCAAGGTCGATGAGCTTTTTGATGATTTGATTGAAATCGGCCTCAATTGCTTCAATCCGTTTCAGCCGGAGGTTATGGATGTTTTTGACCTTATGAAAAGATACAAGGGCCGGCTTGCATTTCACGGCGGTCTGTCCACTCAGAAAATCCTGCCCTATGGCTCAGTTGACGATGTTAAGAACAAAACGGCTGGCCTGTTGGAAGCAGGAAAAGGTGGTGGATATATCTTTGCCCCATCTCACGCGGTTGAAGGTGATGTCCCGCTTGAAAATATGCTGGCCTTTATAGAAGTGCTCCATACCCAGAGCGCGTACGAAGGATGATGATTGTGTATTGGTCCCGGACTTCCCAGGTAGTTCGTGACTAATGAACAGGATTTTGATAGTTTGGTGTTGTACGGCTTGAATTGTACAGGAGTGCTTCAAAAAGAGTGTCAAAGCGTGCAGGAGCACCCTTTATGAAGTTAAATGGGAAATCCAAGGTAAGCATTCTTAATCCGGATTTTCACTCAAACCGTCTCCCGGCTGTCGCGGGTCGGGTCGGGGTGGGGTAGCTATTCTTTTGCGCCGTGATTGCGGAGGAGTTCAACCTTGCTTGTCCCGGGATGGAGTGCTATCATGTGGTACACCAAGTAGGTAGTATCAGTGATTTCCCATTATTGTGAAAGGTATAGTTATGTTTCAATGTCATTTCCGTCATGTTGTCTCGTTGGGTATTGTTATCTTTTTGGCCCGGACTGTGCTTGCTGAAAATTGGCCTCAGTTTCGAGGCCCGGCTGGATTGGGTATTTCGCAGGAACAAGATTTGCCTGTCACCTGGAGCGAGACGGAAAATGTAGTGTGGAAGACAGCGATGCCCGGTTATGGTTCCTCCAGTCCGATTGCATTAGACGGCAAATTGTATGTTACCTGCTACAGCGGATATGGCATGGGTCGTAGTTCGGGCCGCATGGAGGACTTGACACTTCATGTCGTGTGTGTTGACGCTAAAACCGGAAAGATGGTCTTCGACAAGCGAATCAAGCCGACTCTTCCTGAGTCGAAACGCGTGCGCGATCATGGGTATGCCGCCCAGACGCCGGTGACTGACGGTCAGCATCTTTATATCTTTTTTGGAAAGAGCGGCGTCTTTAAGTTCGACCTGGACGGGAATCAGATCTGGCGAATCAGTGTCGGAACGGAAACGCATGGCTGGGGCAGTGGCACTTCGCCTGTGTTGTACGAAAATCTGGTCATCGTTAATGCAAGTGTCGAGAGCAAATCACTTGTGGCTATAGATAAGGCCACAGGCAAAGAAGTGTGGCGTGCCAGGGGTATGGAGTCTTCCTGGAATACGCCTCATTTGGTTGAGGTCCCCAATGGGAAACATGAACTGGCCGTAACTGTGAAAGGGTCGATCTTGGGATTCGAGCCCAAAACGGGTAGTGAACTCTGGCGCTGCGAATCTATCCCGGACTACATTTGTCCAAGCATCGTATCCCATAAAGGTGTTTTGTATGCCTTGGGAGGCCGTTCTTCGAAGGCCATTGCCCTACGAAGCGGTGGCCGGGGGGATGTAACGGACACACATAAGCTTTGGCAGGCCGATGTCGGAGCGAATGTTTGCTCTCCGGTCGTGCATGACGGTCACCTGTACTGGGTAAGTGATCGCAATCGAACTGCTTATTGCCTGAGTCTGGTTGATGGATCAGTCAAATATTCTGAACGGATAGGACCTCAGCCCTACGCATCGGCCCTATTGGCCGATGGAAGATTTTACGTCGTTACACGTAACGGTGGTACTTTGGTATTGGCTGCGAAGCCGCAATTCGAGCAACTGGCTTTGAATAGACTTGAGGACCGAAGCACGTTTAATGCCAGCGCGATTGTGTGCGACGGCACATTGATCTTGCGCAGCGATGAGAACCTGTATTGCGTCAAGAAGATGAATTAGATGCAGTATCCGCATACACTTTTCATTTACACTTCTCGCGGTTGCGTTTGCGGGTATTTATCAGGTTCCATTGTGTTCGGAGTTTTCTGAGTTGGTAACAGTTTTCCTGTCCTTCTGCTTTACCTTAATTTACTATGTTATATAGAAAACAAGGATTTTTGATGCTGACAGGCATGTCATAGAAATAAAAATAATAAAAAAGCTTTTCCGCTCATGGCGTGACAAGAAGACTCACATCATCAACCATGAAGTTTGTTTCATACGTTACAGAAATTGTCTCACCGCGGAACTGTAAAGAGTGTGTACCCCCATCAGCGTAAACGCTTACATCAATAACATGTAGAGTGTAGATAGTAGTATCACAACTCGGGTCTGCACTATTAGTACTGTATACTGTAACGCCATCCATCTTGACCTCGAAAATGTCCCCAGAGCCAGTATCACAGCTAGGAATAGCAAGCCGGAATCTAAGTGTAGCTGTGCCCACAGGAATGGTCATATTCTGCGTCACTGTACCTAGCTCATACAGGTCCTTTACGCCCCCTAACCAGACCCAATATGTCCCACTATGAGGGCCAGTACCACCGCCAGTGCCGCATGTTGCCACATTGCAGATAGGTGTGCCAAAGTTGGTAGAATATTCAGTCCATGCTGCTGAAGGAGTTCCTCCCTCAAAGCCGCCATCAACAACAACATCCAAGCTACAGCCTTCATCAACCGTTCCATCACAATCATTATCCTGGCCGTCGCAAACTTCAGTATTACCTGGATAATTATTTGGATCACCATCATCACAATCCACTGATGAGTTCCATCCATCATTATCGTTGTCGATACCAAGCGACATACATGCCGGGTCGTTTGGGTCAATATTACAATCGGTCAACCAATACCTGCTCATAATAGCAAAATCCAACATATCCACTTTACAATCACAATTTATATCACCGAAAAGCTTGTGTTGACAGTAGCCATCGCAGGCATTGCCGCATAAAGGGTCTGTCGAGAAAGGCCTGTCAGGACAATCAAAATCACTGTCCGTCTGGTCGGGATTAACAATCCCCCAACAGTTATCATTTGCGTCGGAAATTCCATCGCCATCGGAATCGACCGCTTGTGCTGTGCTTAGACAATTGATTGCCGAAATCAAAACTGCCAACAGAATGAGCGTTTCTATTTTCTTCATTTCTCACTTCTGTTTTGATTTACAGTTATGTATCCTTCTCCTTCGCAGTTGCACAGCAAGGCATATTAAGTCCATCTTACCAAACAGATTGGAATAGTCAACCCTTTTCTTTCTGTGAAAATTATCGGATACCCAAGAAATCCGCCCAAAAGTGTATATATCTGACATTTCCCATATTAAACGCTTAGCTACACCGCTAAGTCTCATTTCTAATAGAATATCAAACCTGTCTTGAAAATGCAAGCTTTTTCACTGTTACTCGAAGGTTTTTCAGCCAGAATAGTCGGAAAAATACGAATTTATCAGCTCATAATTGGTTTTGAAACGTACCGCAACCACCAAAGCAGTTAGAAAACCATGTTTTTACAGTCATGTTCAGCATCATCCAGGCTCTGGAGTTATGGGAATGGCTTTCAATTGACGGATACGTTCAAGAATATCATAGAACAACGATCTCGATACCATCACCTCTGCCATCTGAAATATCACATATCTCGAATGCCTTACCACTTTGGCACATATCTTTATCAGTTTCACTTGTAGCGTTCTAAGCGACCAGTCCTTAATCTTCTTTGGCAAAGCCAAACGCCTAAGAAAATTGCCGAGATTGTAAGCCAAAGCAAATAACTGAAGCCGAACCTGATTATCAAGAAAATCGTGGCATGAAAGTCGAGTCCAGTTCAATGCATACTTGCCTTCTTTGATCCATTGCTCTGCTGTCCCACGTTTGTTGTAAAACTTAACCACATTGCTCGATTTCCAGCGAAGGTTTGTTACGATAAAACCGATCCTTGGAAACAGTTCGCCTGCATGCCACTCGATCTTAGCGGCCACTCTTCTGGATTTGTTCCAACTGGCGGCCCTGTATTGAAAACTATGATAAAGAATGGGCTTTTGGAGCGGTCGACCCACAGGACGAGTCATTAAATGCTCAATCTTGTTGTGTAGTATTGGATTGCCTATCAGGCGTATGGCATAGAAATAGCCTTCGGCTTCAAGATAGCGGTATACGTTAGGATTAGCGAAAGCTGCATCGCCTCGGAAAAACCGAGCGATATTAAAGTCTCGATAACGGCTTACGATTGGTTCCAGAACGCTCTGCCAGTTGTCGGCACTATGAACATTTCCATCGCGAAGAAGGGCTCTCTCTACATCACCGAACTGATTAAAGACAAACAACGGATGATAACAAGTGTATCCGAAGTGACCGTTATAATGCTGAGCCTTCCTGTTGCCCATATGTCGGGCTGTCCGAACTATCCATGTCCAGAATAATTTCCTTGATACGCTTACGCTGATGAACCGTATCAACCCATTGACCGGGAAGATTCATCAAGCATTGCAGATTTCTGTCTTGTGTAAGAATCTCTGTTTCAAATCTACCCATCAAGCTGGTTGAAGCAGCTGCCCTTTCTTTGGCTCTTTCACCCACAATCTGACGCATAGCAGGGTCAACAGACAAACGTTCTGCGTCATTGGTATCTTCGTAACCTGCTAATCTGCGGTATATCGACTGTCTCAGCAAAGCAATAATATTGTGCTGAGTGTTCCTGCCTTTGCGGTTGTCACAAAAATCTGATTCAATCATAGCGGTTAGTCCTAACGCTTCACCAAGTTCTCGAAAAGCCAATAAACCGGCATCGCTGGTGACTTTCACTCCGTGAAATTCGAGCTTCAATTTGCGGTCGAAATTGACTCTTAAAGCATCCTTTTTTCTTTCACCCATTGGGTATTCCCTTTAATTATGGCCAAAAGTTAATCAAATCCATTCGATAGGCCCTATACTATCAAATCAATATCAAATGCGCCACTTTAATATGGGAAATTCGGGCTTTATATAGTATCTTCCGAACACCTCCGGTTAAGTCCGAAAACACTTTTGTAAAACGCCGAATTTCACCTTTCTAACCTTGTTTGGCAACCTGGGCCGGATGTAATAACAAAACATTAGAAAAAGACCGAAAATAGAATTGAGATAAGTTCGGATACACGAAAGAGTCGAGTGTACCAGTATGCTGTGTAGAATTTGTATCAAAAATATCAGGTGAAAGGTTCTATTATGAGTGAAGAAAGAACATGTTTAAGATGTGGTAGTACCAATCTTGAAGATGGCGAGTTCCAATCCACAGGGAAAATCTATTCTCGTCCCAAGAATGCTAAATTATTAACGGTGCTCACGACGGGTGTTCCTGTTGATACCATCATGTGTTATGACTGTGGACATGTGGAACTCGTTGTGGACACGGTTAAAGCAAAGTCGATTGCAAAGGTGTCCTAA
>JAUWLI010000157.1 GCA_030613765.1 Phycisphaerae bacterium | reverse complement strand
ATTGACAACCACCATCTTTGCCTTTTCACGGGCTTGGTATAATGCAGGCATCGATATCGCCATCAACAACGAAATAATAGCGATCACCACGAGCAGTTCGATTAGTGTAAAGCCACATTTCACAATAGAAAGCCTATATATATAAAACAGCGTCTCTGTCTACTATTTGCTTAGGACGGCACTTTTAACTCTCACCTCCACCACAGGCACCAGAACCGGGAACACACTCGAGCCAGTTGTCCACGAGCCATGCAAAGTCGAGCATATCGACTTTACCATCTTTATTGATTTCTCCAGGCAGATTGTACCTGCCATATGCCCGGTCGGTTAAAACCCGACCATTGCCGTCATAATTCGTCACCCAAATCCTGTAGCCGTCGTTGCAAACCATATAAGCGGAGCTTTCCTGGTCGAAGATGCCGATAACATCAAAAGGTTCCGTTAAATTATTCGAACCCGGCCGAATCCCCCAACCGATTCCTAACTTCACGGGAAACGTCTTCTGCCCATCGGTTATTTCCATCTCTGCATTTGGACCCCAGGAATTTGCATCCACGAAACTCACATTGTTGATCTTAACGAGGCGGCCCTGATAGTATTCGCAACTGGTGAGTCGGCTGGAGTCAAAAATGAAATTGTCGTTACCATCCTTTACATCATCAAGCGTTATGACCTCCGGCTGCGGAAGGCCGACTCCAGCCTCTACCAATTCAATAGTTAGGTCATAAGATGGATCCGTACTATGGCGCTCGTTAATATTTGTCTTTCCTTTATAAAATTTCAGTAATCCTGTGACCTTAACTCGGTCACCCGGTGCATACTCATAGCCCGTCAAAGGATCGTGGCTTAAGCGATAAATCTCATCAAGCCATTCCTGGTCGGTATATGTACCATCCCCGCCGGGGATGTTATCATAACACTGGCCCATCCAAATGGCAGTACCGGCATGGTCATCACTTTCACCCTGGATATAAATCTGCCATTGCCCACCCGGGCCGTATGGAGCATACTGATTTGGTGTTGCATCTAATATGAAATCTGATCGATTGATAATTATTCCCTCGACCATGACTTTATTAAATGTCAGTAAATCGGGATGATCTCCATAACCGTCTGTATCAACAGCTTGTACCTCCTGGTGAGTATCGGCGTAAGTGAAACCACCTGAAGTCAATATGCATACTAACAGACAACACAAAAATCTTAACATATTTGAGCCTTTCATAAGCCAATCCTCCAAAATAATCCTTAACCAAATTTAGTCATACAAAACCCAAAATCGTAATACAGCGCATAAGAATATCAAATTCGTACTACCATGTCAAAAAGAAAATTGCCAGGAAATTCAGATTTTCGGAGGTGTTGATCAGATTTGGTGCTACACCGCAAGTTAGAATCGTTGGATTATCTGTAACTTCTTAGCTAAAAATGCCTTATGAAGAAAGATGTCATCTTTGAGTTGTTCCAAACCGATTTGTTCTCGTAGTGTCTCACAGCCGCAAAAACAGCCTTGATAGCCTCCAAAAGTCACATAGTAGAAGTTTCTGGAGTCGAGTCGATTTGATTTCAGGAAATATTCCGTGCGTTTCTCAAAGTGATATCGTAGGGCTATCGGCTTGGGTTGTCTCTATCTTTATCCACAAATTCCCGGTTTTGCCAGAACCCTATATGTAACATGATGACGCTTTGTAACAGATGGGCCACGGACCTCCGAATCTACACAGAAGCCGCATTTTTCGATGAGGCTAACTGGGTACCTCAACATCTTTCTTCTTAGAAAACCGGTAGAATATTTTTCAAATTCAACGGAAACATATTTCCCTCCTGGCTTCAGGACCCTGTAGATTTCCATTAAAGCCAGTTCCTTTTCCAAAGAGTCTAATAGATGAAACAGTAAGCACGTGAAGACAGCATCGAATTTGCTTGTGGCGTATGGTAACTTGATTGCACTGCCGACTGTATAGCTTATGTTGTGACCGTTTTCCCTGGACCTCTTTTTTGAGGTTCTTATCATTCGTGGGCCTATATCAATACCATGGACGGCACTTACCCTTAATGTTTCGGTCAAGAGTGATGCTAAAATCCCCGTTCCGCAACCAACATCCAGAACTTCTTCGTTCCCACTGAGATCTGCTAATCCGATCAGAGTGTTATGTATTTCCCTTAGATTCCGGTTCGCCCACCGATCGTAAAGTCCCAAGGCTGCACTGAAGTCGAGAATTTTCGTCACTAGCACTTTCATACTGACCACATAGGGCAAAGTCGCATACTCATCCACATGTCACGGATGGAATTTTATCGGTTTTGCAACGAACATTCAACTTCGTTCTTGCTGCTATCACCGGATGCAGATTTTGCGGAGATAGTGGGGGGAAGTCAATCTTCGGGTAGGACTTTTCTGTGCTGGGCTTTACCAAAAACGAGGAGGAAACGGTCGCGAGCCGGCCGTGGGCTGCGAAACCTCAGAAAGAAACCTGCCTCGGTCATCTCTTGTTTTACCATCTTTGGTTGTATCTTTCTGCGATGGCTTGCCTCGCGCCGGGACAGCGGCTTCTTTGCTCTGCGATCTAAAACGTAGACGCAACCTGTCGGTGTGAGCTTCTTATGAACCTTGGCGAGTAGCGTCTTACTGTGGAAAAGCAGGTGATAGCTGTCCAAAAAGAAAACCACATCAATGGGCTCATCTCCCAGATTTGGATCGCCGTTCTGTGTGAGCACAGAGGGTAAGGAAACACCAGATGGAAGCGATGGTCTCTCTTCTTTCTGCGTCGCCCATTCCTCCAATACAATGTCCAGCCCTTTGCCAGAGGAGTTCTCAAGGATCGGAGCCATCAGTTTGCGTGCTTCTCCCAACGCAACAAAGATCGGATTTTGATAGCGACCGGCCGATGGAAGGAACAGATGGCGGCACTTCTCCATTGAAATGGGTCGAAAAGGGTCAGGATCACACCCAGGACTTTCCAAATTCTTTGGACGCTGAAAGATAAGAGCGAAGTGGTCCTTTTCATGCCAGCACTGTTCGGCACAACACGTAAAGGCAAATCCCTCTTCTCTTGCCTCTCTGACCACCGTTGTTTCCGCTATCCAGTAATGCTTTTTCTCGCGAAGGTGCCGCGGGACCCAGTCGCGCAAAGTCCCGAGTCGTCGGTCAACCACTACCAGATGGCCGCCCGGTTTCAGGCCTCTCCAAATCCCTCTCAACATCTCGCGGGGCTTTGCGAAATGGTGGTAGACGTGATACATAAAAACAAGATCAATGGAATTTGGGGGCAGGCATGGGTCGTCGCTACAGCCAAGCACCGCGCGTACATGGTCAAGACCTCTTTTGTCAGCTTCGCTTCTTAATGATTTCACATTATTCTCTGTAATCTCCTCGGCATAAACCGTCCCCGTCTCACCGACAATCTCCGCAAAGACCCATGTATCCTTTCCGCCCCCCGCCCCAATATCAGCAACAACAGATCCTTCACCCACGCTAAGATAGGATAGAATTGCGCGGACAGATTCCGCTCTATTACTCGGTTTAGTAGAACATAATTTATCAGGCTGTACATTAAGAGGCGTTATGCTGTTGTCAGCAGGACCTTGTGAGGCAATTGGCCGGGTTGCTGTATTCTCACCAGCATAAAGTGAAGTAACGCCCGGCGACGTCCCTTGCCATACTGCTAACGCAAATACAATAACTATCAAACAATGGTTGGTGGTTTTTCGAAATTTCATGTTGTTGTCCTCAGAGTAACAGTAAATTTTGTGAAATAGACTTATAGACCGTCTTACACTGAATATCAAACATCCTTTCTACATCATTGAGCGAGCAAACACGAATTAGGTTCCGTCCTCACCATCTTCGATTAATATTGCGATAGCCAAGCCTAAATCCTTGTTTGTAAAGGCAGCGTCTGAAATATTGACCGCACCGGTAGCCGCGTCGTGGATAATATCGCCGCTGAAAGCCATATCCAGAGTCAAACTTTCTGCTACCTCTGTCTTGGGGCCCAACTGCCGGGGTATATATGCGATCACTCTTAGCCAAAAGGCTGTTTCGAGACCAATAGGGGCGAAGCATGGAATCGCGGAGGTGAATGAGTTGGTCACCCAAGATCAGAGTTTTCGCTACGTATTGATTAGCAGGCATTTTTTCGGTACGGAACCCAAGGACGTTAATCTTCTTGCCGGCAGAAAGACGTCTTACAATATCCGCAACATCCTCAGTGGATCCTAAATGTATATTGAGTTCCTGATTCCGGGTGTCCTTAATAATCAAGTGGGTTCCAAGTTCCGCCTTTCCTGTGGTGTGTTCACAGGGATGTGTTTCGATCTTCTCCACGATCCCTGTAAGGCGGACTACAGGGGGCTTGATTTGCTGCCGCCCCACACCTTCGTAATCTCCCATCCCTTTTTGAGCATACGTCATGGTCGGTATGAGCCCTATTGCAAGCGCAAAAACGATCAGGACGATACTGCGAAGCTGAAGGAGACTAAATTTGTTTTTCTTAGTGATTGTCATAGTGATTTCCCTTTCAAAATAACCGGTTATGTTTCTGGATTTAAGACGTTCTCGTTTTGTTTGTGATCTTACCAAATTGAATCTCTTCTCGTACATTCTCTATGAAAAACCTGTATCTGTTCTTGATCATTTATTCGCCAATTTTGCCAACATACTGCTCCAAGACAGCTGTCAGTGTCATAACAGCCAGCTTCGCACAGTGTTTGTGTTCTTCAGGCAGACCTTCAAAATACTTGTCAACATCATCTGGTGTTATACGGAGTGCCTCTTCGACGGATTTTCCTTTCGCTGTTCTTGTGACATAGCTTGCGCAGGAAATCGTAGCCCCGCAACCATCGGTCATAAACTTAATATCACTTATCCTTCCATTTTTAATGGATAAAGACATTTCAATGGTATCTCCGCAAACACCTGTTATGCTGACATGGCAATCCGGATCTTCTATCTTTCCAATATTTTCCGGATTTAGAAACTCTCTCTTGAATCTCTCCGAATATCCTTCCAGGATAGATTCCTGAATCTCCCGTGCAAGCTTATCAAGCTTTTGTCCTATTTGTCTCTCAGTCATGTCTTTTTTTTGTTCTCCCGGCATCTTTACAATCGTTGAAACACTGCATGTTCTTTGCTCTTCTCTTCTTTTGTCATGTCGCTTTCTAAGATTCGCAAGGCCTTTTATCGCAAGGTTTTTCGCGACCACAGCACGGTCTTTCCTGCCTACAGGCCAAAGAAGCACTCCTGCCATGGTCGGTTGCATAGAATCCTGAACCTTTTAGAATCACACCAAAACCACTGCTGATTAATCGCCGGACTTTGCCACCACACTTTGGACACTTCGCCACAGGCTTGTCCTTCATGCTCTGAAATTTCTCAAACAGATAGCCGCAGACGTCACAACTATACTCGTATGTGGGCATTGTGATCATCTCCTAAATTTACTTGTGTACCCGCCGAACATACAAAGCACCTATCTGGAAAAGCTCTTTGGAATTGTGTCACGGCATTTTTACCTGTACAATGTGCCATGCCTATTTTCTGCACGTCGTACTCGCGAAAAACGCTTATTGTTCGTTCCATTCTTCCTTTGCTTGCATTCCGGAGATGCATTCCACCTAACACAGCATAGATTCGCTTTTGGCCACTCAGTTTCACAACGTAATGCAGGGTATTAACAACACCGGAGTGTGCGCAACCAAGCAGGATTACGAGGCCCTTTGGTGAGTCGAAAAACATCGCCTGGTCATCGGGCAACTCATCCACGTCCCGGCAATGCTTATCGACGAAGAATGAGCTATCAATATCTTCGAAGTCAGTAACTCTTGGGATTTGGCCGGTAACATAAAGTCCGGTGGAGACTTCTGTCGGTTCTTTTGTCAAAACAACCTCTTCTTTGTCTATCTTAGTACGAACAATATCCTTCACCAAATCCGACATACCAATGCTCCGGACATTGGTATCTCGTCGAGTAAATTTTGGCTTCAGTGCTGCGGGGTGTAAATAAACAGTCGTTTTCGGGACGACATCAAGCACATACGCAAGCCCGCCGGTGTGGTCATAATGGCCATGACTGACCATGATTGCATCAGTAAGTGTCAGATCAACACGAAGAAGCTTTGCATTTCTTACGATAACATTGGTTTGGCCTGTATCGAAAAGAAACCGTTTGCCCCCATACTCGACCCAGAATGACAAACCATGCTCAGACGCAAGGTTTTCGGAGGCGTTGTTATCTACTAATGTTGTAATAGAAATCGTTTTGTCCCGGCCAATTATTCCTACACCGTCGGCATTAGGAATTTCGCCAACGTTGCGGAGATTAGAAAAGTGCTCGACTACTTTTTCCGTATATTTCATAAAGACCCATTAGTTCTCAATGATCGCAAATGTTTTCTCCACACTCCATCCTGTCTTCAAGATAGGCTGATACCACATCTTCAGCACTTTCAGCAGGTGCACCTACCACTACCTCAATTTGATTTTGTGCAAATAACTGCTGTGCACGCTGCCCCATTCCGCCGGCAATTATTAGGTTGACATGCATTCCTGACAACCATTTAGGCAGGACACCCGGCTCGTGGGCAGGAGGTGTAAGCATCTCTGTATTAGTGAGCTTTTTTGTTTCCGGGTCGACGTCGACAATGGCAAACTGTTGGCAGTGGCCGAAGTGAGCTGAAAGCTTACCGTCCGTTACTGGAATTGCGATTCTCATATCGTGAATCTCCTTATTGTTAGTTTTAATTTGTTTGTCGGAACTCAATATAGTCTCAAATGCATGACAAAGGGCTTCAGATGTAGGATTTTGGTTGTTGTGGTAGATGAATGGCTTGCCCATATCAGCCGCAAGAACCATATTGGGAGCTATTGGGACACTGCCTAAAAAAGGCACATCAAAATCCCTGGCCATCTGTCGGCCGCCATCTCCTTTAAATATATCCGTGCTCTGGTTGCAATGCGGGCATACAAAAGCGCTCATGTTCTCAATAATTCCCAAAACGGTCAAGTTTAGCTGTTTGCAAAATGTTATACATTTTTTAACATCGACCACCGCAAGTTGTTG